>JALWJV010000280.1 GCA_026996955.1 Deltaproteobacteria bacterium | reverse complement strand
ACGCCTCGTTTGACAATTACAAGGAGATTCCGAGGCATGTCCTTCCCGTTGTGGCAATGGTAGCCCTTGCGGACAGTGTTGCCGGCGCTGCCGGATACCATGATGGAAGGCCGGTTGCCATTACAGTGCTTCCTGAAGTGCTTGAGAGTGCAGGCCTTGTTCTTGATCCGGACCCTGTAAGTTATCTTAACCACTCCCTGCTAAAGGACCTGAAACACATGGAGGTCCTTACACAGAGCAGTGCAGCCGAGATGTAATCCCCCGCAGCAACATTTATACATTCATGGTTTCACACCAATCTTCCATTACAGACCTTCTGACTGATATCTATAACCGTATGTATTCTGCCCTTGGGCCACAGCACTGGTGGCCAGGGGACACGCCTTTTGAGGTGTGTGTAGGGGCAATACTTACGCAGAATACCTCATGGACCAACGTAAGCCGTGCTATTGATAACCTGAAAGAGGCAGGGGTAATGGGAGCAGCCAGCCTTTATGCGCTGCCCCTTGAAAGGCTTGCTGAGCTCATCAGGCCCGCAGGTTATTACAACATTAAGGCACAGCGCCTGCACAATTTTCTCACCCTGTTGATGGAGTCTTATGACGGCGAACTTGAAAAAATTTTTTCACAGGGACTTGAGCCAGCCAGAGAGGAGCTTCTTTCAGTAAAGGGGATCGGGCCTGAGACAGCAGACAGCATGCTTCTGTACGCAGGGGGGCTTCCAACATTTGTGGTGGATGCCTACACCATCCGGGCCCTTATGAGGCACGATATAGTTGACGAAAATGCTGATTACCACTCAGTGCGCCAACTGTTTATGGATAATCTTCCTGAAGATGCCGCACTTTTTAATGAATATCATGCCCTCTGGGTAAATGTGGGAAAGTCTTTTTGCAAGAAGGGCAAACCCAGGTGTGACCAGTGCCCACTTAACGGGGTATAAGCCAGCATGTTGGTTGACTTGTTTTTTAGGGCATTTGATATTAAATTAATATTGTCTGGTTTTGCACGGTTTTTCACATTTCATTAAGGTGAGCCTGTTCACCACAAAAAGGAGGGCATGAGATGAATATTCTGGTAATTGGCTGTGGTTCGTACATGGATGCAGGTTATGGATGTCCCGGAGAGTACAAGTGCATTAATGCAGTGAAGGAAAAGAATGGCATGTTTGCCGAGTATGATGATCCTGTGATCGTGGGTTTTTTGAGATGTCAGTGCCCCGGAAGGGCCACCATCAACAATATCGGCATGGTGAAGAAAAATGTCGATATTGATGTTATTCACCTGAGTAACTGCATGGTAAAGGCTCAGCCAATGTGCAAGAATCATGATTTTGACAAGTTCAAGGAGATGGTAGAGGAAAAATACGGTGTGCCATGTGTGCTTGGCACACACGCATACGGCTAAATAAATTTTTGTTCACAGGGCCGGGTATTCCCGGCCTTTACCCGATTTTTTACCCTCTCATCCCCACTGGGTAATGCAGACAGAGCATATTTTCACCCCTCAATGGTGATAACAGTATGTACATTTCCCCTTGGGAAGAAATCTCCAATTACCTTCAATGATTTTGGCGCAAGTTTTTCCTTCAGTTCTGCGAATATGACATTTGTTGCCTCTTCGTGAGAGATATGCCTGTTCCTGAAGCTGTTAAGGTAGAGTTTTAGAGACTTCAGCTCCACAATAAATTTATCAGGAACATAGGTTATCTTGATTTCGGCAAAGTCCGGATAGCCGGAGCGGGGGCACAGGCAGGTAAATTCAGGAAATGATATGTCAATGGTATAATCCCTTTCCGGCGAGGGGTTGGGCCAGGGTTCCAGAACGGCTTTTTGTATCTCTTCTTCTCCATATTTCATTGCTGGGCATCCTCCTTTTTTAATAACACATGAACAGGAACGACTCGTACCTGTTTCCTAAGAGCGGGAAGTTCATGGTAAAGCACCTGTAAGGTAACCTTGAAGGGGTGTCCAATGGCTATGGCACTTCCCTTGTGATACGCTATTGAAACCAGGCGTTTAAGTTCACTCTTAACGGCACGTGCATCCTGGGTGTGATCCAGAAATACTGCCCGTTCACCAGCACGAAGCCCCATCTGTTTTGCCACCTTAAAGGCTACTGTTTTCTTGGTAGTCCGGCTGTCAACAAAGAACATTCCCCGCCTTCGTATCTCACCGAGGATTATTTTCATGGCCTTCCCGTTGGCTGTATATTTTGATCCCATGTGATTATTTACACCAATGGCGCAGGGAACCGCGTCGATGTCTCTCTTGAGGGTCTCTAGCGTGGTGTTGAAATCCATGTCAAGCCTGAGTACACCTGGCCCTGGGTCAATGGAGCCATTTTCAGGTTCCAGTGGCAGGTGTACCAGCACATCTCTACCCTTTTCAGCCGCTGTACATGAAAGGCGCTTGGTATTTGGGGCAAAGGGCAGAAAGGCGTAGGATATCGGGGCCTCAAGCTGTAAAAATGCCTCATCAATGCTGAAATCATATCCCATGTCATCAATGATTATTGCAACCATCGGGCGTCCAGGGCCATGAAAAACCGGCGGACGGGCCTGTGTTTCCTTTTTGGACGCAGGTGAGGAAGGGGGCGCGTGGTGTTTGAAGTTTTCAAAAGGCGGCCTGGCCGGATGGGATACTGATTTTGGTGCTGGCAAAACATAAACAAGGGCAAGCACGGCTCCTGCAAGGGCAAGCAGCGTCAATGCCGGCCAGAATCCCCTGTACCTGCCCTGGGATGTCTGTTTTTTATTTTTTCTTTTGGCCATTGATGAAAATATGAAGCGCGTCACGGCAAAAATAACGCATTTATTTGGCTTTATTCAAGGTCGTTAGCCATTGGCTGTTCCAAAGGCGAAAATATAATTCCCTTGCGTTCTTTGCATCTTAGTGGTTCATTTTATAATTTAGACTTTAAGCCTTGAGCCCTCAGCTATTTTTATAAGATACCACTTTCCAGTTAGCACCAGTACCTTTTTTTGCTAATGGAATTTCCTCTTTTTTAATTCCCCTCTTTTGCGTAATATGAATAGGGAGGGTGTTGCAGTCAGAGCTGTAAAGCAGGAGGAAAAATCATGAAAAAATTCACTCTCAGCACTTCTTCACGTACTGAACTTGTTGATATAACATCTGAAGTTTCCTCTGTCGTTGCTCAGGAGGGGGTAAAGGACGGCATAGTTACAGTTTACTGCCCTCACACCACAGGTGGTATAACAATAAATGAAGGGGCAGATCCTGCGGTCAAGCGTGATATTCTCCATGTCCTTAACAGCATAATTCCATGGGATGCTGATTACAGGCACATGGAGGGCAACTCGCCTGCGCACATCAAGACCCTCTTAACAGGATCAAGCGTGCAGGTAATTGTGGACGGTGGAAGGCTTCAGCTTGGCACGTGGCAGCGTATCTTTTTTTGTGAATATGATGGACCCAGAAAGAGAAAGGTGTGGGTACAGGTTACACATTGATGAATAACCGGGCACTCTCCAGTAGGTTTGCACCCAACATGCACGTCCTGGTGTTTATTCTTCTGGTGACTTTACTGGTCCTTTTGGGCAGTGATCCTGCAGAAGCCTTTCAGGAACACGGAGCCAGAGAGGGCATGTATATCCACCTGCTTGGCCATGTATGTTTTGCCATTTCCATGGCAGGGCTGTGGTATGGCATAAGGCAGAGCAGGTTAGGCCAGATCCAGAGTTGGAGGTATATGGCTGCAGGTGCTCTCCTTCTGGTGCTATGGAATGTAATGACCTTCAGCGGACACGTACTGTCACACTTTGTTCTGAATAAAGCCAGCGATAACTTGCATAATGGCATCACCATGGTGTGGAAGCTGTTAAAACTTGACAATATCGTATGTCTGACTGCAATGCTCTGTTTTTACGCCGGACTGAGAAAAATGCTTAACGCAGGCAGCATAAAGGAGACATAGGGTTCAAGGTCTCATGACTCAAGGGCTTGATATTTTTATTCTGAGCGCTGATCTTGCCGGCAGCCTTGGAATGATTGTGGTGTCCCTTCTCTGTATACTTACTGCAGTACGTATTTCCAAAAGGGAGCCTGATAACTGCATGTATGGCTACCTAGTATGGTTTTTTGCAGCCCTGTTTGCATTTTCTATTTCTCGTTCTATTGGTCATATACTCAAGCATATCCTGATATTCAGCGGCCATGTTGACCTTTGGAGAGTAATTTCTCCACTGAGCGGCTCTGTCAATACGGCTACCTTTATAGCCATAAGTTCCATCACCCTGTTTTTTCATTCCATGCGAAAAATAATGGCACGTACTGTGAGGGACAGGGAGCGTATCAAGAAGATAAGCAGGGAGCTTCTTAACCTGAATCAGAATACAGAGGCAATAGTCTCGGAGCGTACCCGTGCAGAGCTTGCCCTGAATGTTGCCCATGAAATTCGCAATCCCGTTACTGTCATAGGTGGTATTGCCAACAGGTTGCTTAGAAACAGCATGAGCCAGGAGGAACAGCACAAGTGGCTTCAAACCATTGTAAAACAGGCAGAGAGGCTTAATGCCATAGTAAAGAAGTTTGAAACCCTGAAGGGAGAGCTTACCTGGGCATTTCAGAGGGTTGAGCTTACCGGCCTTGTGGATGATGCTGTTGAGGTGATACAACAGGAGGCCAGGGAAAAAGGGGTTAAGATAATTGTGCGTCATCAGGCCCGGGAGCTTTTTGTTGATGCCAATGATTACCTGTTGAAACTGAGCCTGCTGCACTGCATCAGAAATGCCATAGAGGCTTCGAAACCGGGCACGGAGATAGTAGTTACAACCGAACGTGAAGATGTGGGCGCGGTTATCCGCATTGAGGATCATGGCTGTGGCATTCCTGAAGTATTGATGAAAGATATTTTTACACCGTTTTTTGGTACAAAGGAGCAGAGTTCAGGTCTTGGACTTTCAGTGGTCAAGCAGATTATTGATGAACACGGAGGCACCATTGAAATCCACAGCGTTGAGGGACAGGGCACCACGGTCGAGATATTTTTGCCCTCAAAACTTGGCACAAAAAAGACCTGGGCCTCGGGTAAGGCAAAACCCTGATGGGGAAAGCAGGAAGTTCATTTCTCCCTGCATCCCGCAGTGAGATGCTGAATCTTGGCTGGAAGCAGCCGGATATCGTGCTTGTCACAGGTGACGCCTATGTTGATCACCCATCCTTTGGTGTTGCAATCATAGCAAGGTGGCTTGAGGCAAATGGTTTCAGGGTGGCGGTGCTTGCCCAGCCCCGCTACTGGCTTGTTGACGATTTCCTCCAGTTTGGCCGTCCCCGGCTTTTTTTCGGCATCACCGCCGGGAATATGGATTCAATTGTTGCAAACTATACGGGTAACAGCCGTGTCAGAAAGAGTGATCCATTTTCTCCTGAAGGCAATCCCTGGTTTGGCAAGGACAGGGTAAGGAGCAGGAGGCGCAGGCCGGACCGGGCCACTATAATCTATGCAAATCTTGCAAGACAGGCATTCAGTGGTGTCCCTGTTGTCCTGGGTGGGATAGAGGCCTCGCTCAGGCGGTTTGTTCACTACGATTTTCAGCAGGAAAAACTTAGACGATCAATTCTTGCTGACTCCAAGGCCGACCTTCTGATTTACGGCATGGGTGAAAGGGCTGTGCTTGAGACTGCCAGGAGGCTTCAGGAAGGCGAGGCCCTTTCCGGCATACCCGGTACCTGTGAGCGCCTGGTTGGAGCTGATGCA
Organism: Deltaproteobacteria bacterium; assembly: GCA_026996955.1. Lineage (GTDB taxonomy): Bacteria > Desulfobacterota > Dissulfuribacteria > Dissulfuribacterales > QOAL01 > S144-17. The sequence continues at coordinate 7,584 of JALWJV010000280.1, read as the reverse complement.
GGGAGATATGATGACAGGCAGGATGAAGACGCAACCATAAGGAAACTGCCGTCATGGCAGGCAATCCAGCAGGACCTGTCCCTGTTCCTCGAGGCAGAGCTTGAAGTTGACAGGTCTGCCAGGGCATTATCTGATACGGTTCTGGTACAGGACCAGGGCAGCTGCCTGATCCTGCAAAATCCCCCTGCCCCGCCACTTTCAGCAGACCAGCTTGATTTCCTTTATGAACTTCCCTTTACCAGGCGTCCCCATCCATCTTCAGGCAAGGTGCCTGCATGGGAGATGATAAGGGATTCTGTTACTGCTGTGAGGGGCTGTTATGGAAACTGCTCATTCTGCGCAATCGCCAGGCACCAGGGTCCTGTAATCACCTGCAGAAGCAGAGATTCCGTGATTGCAGAGATTGAAAAGATCGCTGCAATGAAGGATTTCAAGGGTACCATATCGGATGTAGGCGGCCCCACTGCAAATATGTACAGCACATCCTGCAGCAATCCTGCCCCGTGCAGGAGGCATGACTGCCTGTTTCCAAAGGTGTGCAGGCATCTCAACATAGATGAAAATGCATTTCTTGAGCTTTTAAGCCGGGCCTCACAGGTGCCTGGGGTAAGGCACCTCTTTGTTTCATCAGGGCTCAGGATGGACCTTCTGGTCAGGACACCGCGCCTTCTGGAACGGCTTTTGGCAAGGCACACCTCCGGTGTCATGAAGATTGCCCCTGAACATACCCACAGTGAGGTGCTTCGCATAATGCACAAGCCGGGCTCCAGGGTGCTTGAGGAATTTTTGAGGATTGCCAGGGGCATGTGCAGAAAAATGGGATTAAAGGCAGGGTTCAATCCCTACCTCATCTCTGCACACCCTGGCTGCAAGGTGTCACACATGAGGAGCCTTGCTGCAGACCTTAAACGTCTTGGACTGAAGCCGCGGCAGTTTCAGGATTTTACACCTACGCCAGGCACTATCTCCACAGCCATGTATGTTACCGGTCTGGACAGGGATTCCGGTAAGAAGATATTTGTGGCAAGGAACAGGAAGGAGAGGATGCGCCAGAGGAGGATACTGGAGCAGGCGATGAAGCAGGGCAGATGATACAGATTTATGCAAATATGAAGTCAACTTCCGGCAGCACTAGGCAGGTCAGATCCCTTCCGTAAACTGCACCTGTATCAATCCCTATTTTGTTGGGCTCAATGCGCGGCACAATAAAGGGCGTGTGGCCAAATATCACCCGTTTTCCCCAGTCATAATCCGATTTGACAAACTCCCACCTGATCCAGAGCCTGTCACTGTCTCGCTGCTCCGGTATGGGAACACCGGGTTTCAGTCCGGCGTGTACAAAAAAGTATTTTTCTGTTTGGTAGAAACTTTCAAGCCCGTTAAAAAATGCCTGATGTTCCTCTGGAATGCTGAATTTGCCATACCGGGCGGAATAGCTGTCAGAGGTATCGACACCTCCGTAATATAAGTAGGATTCCTGGTTCCTGCCGCTAAGGTAATCAAGCAGCATTACTTCATGATTGCCTTTTAGAAATATGATATTGGAAGGGCTCTTTTCTCTGAAATCCAGAAGAAATTCTATTACACCTGCACTGTCAGGTCCCCGGTCAATATAATCACCCAGGAATATAATTGTGTCATTCCTGGAGGCATCAATGCGTTGGGTGAGCCTGGCGAGTTTGTCCAGACACCCGTGTATGTCACCGATTGCAAATATCCTTCCATTAACAGGCATGTTCAATTGCGGGGAGCAGCATGGCAGGAGGTGGTATTATTACCATTCATATTCGCCCTTCTCCGGGCACATTTTTTCAATATCCTGGGGGAGTGTCTGGGGGGAAACCCCAAGTTCCTCTGCAAAGTCAAGTATATCCTTCCATGTGCAGTTGATGCAGGAGGCCCGGGCCCCGGATTCAACATCCTGATATTCCTGTTCCAGGAAATTTTTTAGAAATTTCCCAGCCTCCTTCCTTACCCCGGATATATCCATGCCCTCTATCCGGCAGAATCTCTTAAGGCGTTTGTAGTTGATAATGCTTCGGGCAAGGCCCCGGTAGATGGATAGATCCCGGTTTTCCGGTTTCATGTCTCTCAAGACAATCACACGATATCTTTCAAAAACCGCTTCCTTAAGGCGTTTCAGGGATTCAGGCGGTATTTCCTTCAGGCCCGGCCCCTCAGGGTCTTTATGAAGAAAATGCAGGGTGTGATGCAGGGCAATTTCCGGTATCTCGCCGGAATGCCTGAGCATCAGCAGTTCATCTTCAATCAGTGATTCTATATCCACCTGTCCTGATTCATTCATGGCAATCACCATGCAAGGGGCCTCTGCCACGCAGCCTTAAGCTCTTCAAGAGGTTCGTTCATTATCGTCTTTGCCTTGTATCCCATAACAAGGTGTTTTACCGAGTTCACCCTGCCAACTGAAGCAAAAACCGTCCCTGCCATGGTTTCTTCAAATCGTGCCCTTTTCCCCGGCGAAACAGTGACCACAAAACGGCCTGGAGTTTCACTGAAGAGCAGGAAGTCGAGCCTGTCAACACCTTCAGAAGGCACCACGTCAAGGTCAATAACCATGCCGAGGTCACCTGCAAAGGCAGTTTCTGCAAGGGCAACCCCCAGCCCCCCGTCAGAGCAGTCGTGGCATGACTGTACGAGCCCCTGGGAGATTGCGTTTTCAAGCGCCCTGTAAAGTTTAAGGGAGCTTTCCATGTCAACCCTGGGGACATTGTTGCCCCTGTAACCCTTTTCTGCAAAATATTCTGATGCACCAAGCTCTGGCCTGGTGGTGCCAAGCACATAAACCAGGTCGCCTGACTGCTTTGCATCCATGGTAACTGCCCTGCGCACGTCGTCTATCTTGCTGATTACAGAAAAGAGCAGGGTTGGAGGAATGGATATCTTGACGCCGCCGATTGTAGCGTCGTTTTTCATGCTGTCCTTGCCTGAGATCGGGGGCACACCGTAGCAGGTGCAGATATCATAGAGCGCGCGGTTTGCCCGTACCAGTTGCGCCAGCTTGTAGTGTCCGTCCGGGGTCTTTTCAGACTGCACCGGGTCACACCAGCAGAAGTTATCAAGGCCTGCCATGCGGTTAAGGCTGCCCCCTGTGGCAATGGCGTTTCTAACTGCCTCATCAACAGCGCAGCATACCATGTGATAGGTGTCTATGTCGCTGTAACGCGGGCAGATGCCGTGGGACACCACCAGTCCCTCAAAGGATTCAAGGTCTGGCCTTATTACCGCAGCGTCACTTGGGCCGTCGTTTTGTGCGCCGGTAAGGGGCTTAACAACGCTTCCGCCCTGCACCTCGTGGTCATACTGGCGTACGACATACTCCTTGCTGCAGATGTTGTGCCGTCCAAGGAGAATCCTGAGCTCCCGTCCCAGGTCATCCGGTTCGGTAAATTCGGGTTCTTCATGTACCGGCGGCTGCCAGCGCGCCTCAAGTTTAAGCTGGGGCACGCCGTTGTGTATGAAATCCATGTCAAGGTATGCAACTGTCTTTCCATTGTAGAGGCAGTGGTACTTTCCTGAATCTGTAAAGGTGCCAAGTACGGTGGATTCCACGTCCATGCGCCGGGAAAGCTCAAGAAACTGCTCAAGTTTGTCCTGGGGTACGGCAACGGTCATGCGCTCCTGGGCCTCTGAAACAAGTATCTCCCAGGGCTGCAATCCTTCATACTTCAGGGGGGCACGGTCAAGGTGCAGTTCAAATCCCCCGCACTCCTCAGCCATCTCGCCAACAGATGAGGACAGGCCCCCTGCGCCATTATCTGTAATGGAGTTGTAGAGGCAGAGATCCCTTGCCCTCAGCAGGAAGTCCGTCATCTTCTTCTGGGTTATGGGGTCACCGATCTGTACGGCTGTTGCCGGAGAGCCTTCGTGGAGCTCTTCGGACGAAAACGTGGCTCCGTGAATCCCGTCCTTTCCGATCCTTCCGCCGCACATCACGATGGCATCCCCTGGCTTGGCCTGTTTCTCGTAACCAGGCCTGTTACAGACACGGGTGGGGATAATGCCCCCGGTCCCGCAGAATACCAGGGGTTTTCCAAGATACCGTTCGTCGAATACTATTGAGCCGTTTACCGTGGGGATGCCGCTCTGGTTTCCACCGTGTTCAACCCCCTCCCGGACACCTTCAAATATGCGTTTCGGGTGGAGCAGGCCCTCTGGAATCTCACCCTCATAGTCAGGAGGTCCAAAACAGAATACATCGGTGTTGAAACTGAGCTTTGCCCCCATGCCCGTACCAAAGGGATCGCGGTTTACACCCACAATACCTGTGAGTGCTCCGCCGTAGGGATCAAGGGCAGATGGGCTGTTGTGGGTCTCCACCTTGAATGCCACGTCATATCTGTCATTAAAGCCGATTACACCGGCATTGTCCTTGAAAACCGAGCGGCACCAGTCATCCTTTCCAAGCCTCTCCCTGATTTCCGCCGTGCTCTTCCTGATACACGAGTCAAAGAGGCTGTCGATTACTTCCTCATTGCCGTTTTCATCAACATACCTGATGCGCGCATTGAAGATCTTGTGCTTGCAGTGCTCTGACCATGTCTGGGCCAGTGCCTCAAGCTCCACGTCTGTATATTTTGAGGAAAGCCCCACCTTTTCACGCTCAGCTACTATCTCAGGTCGTGTGATGTGGTCCCGCAATATGTGCATCTCTTCAAGGTTCAGCACAAGGACCCTTTCCCTTGAAAGTTTCAGAAGCTCTTCATCTGGTAGCGGTGCAAGATCAATCTCTTCAACCCGGATTTCCGATTTGTCAATAACCTTGGGCACTGCATGGAATCTGCTTGCCTTACCCTTTTTCCACTCTGCCTCCACCTCTGCCGCAGGCATCACGGTAACGTGCTGAATGAGGTCATTGGCAAGCATGCCCTTTGCAATCCGCTGGGCGTCACCTTCAGACAGCCTGCCCCTTATGCAGTACTGAATCGAGGTATAAACACCATCACCTTCTGGAAGGCTTGAGCCAAGGATAAGCTCAAGGGCCTGTGCAGCGATTCTACCCTCGTTATCTGTTACGCCTGGCCTGAAGCCAACCTCGATAATCCAGTCAAACTCCCACGTGAGTCCTTTGGTGATAACTGGCAGCAGGGGGGAATCAATTGATACGATATTAATAACAGGATCAGAACATGGTCCCTGTGCAAATTCCTTCAACTGGTTGGCAGATACCGTTGTGTCAACCAGGTAAACGTGGATTACCCTGCATTCGTCAATATTGATGCCAAGGTCACTTGCTGCCCTCTTGGCTGTTTTAAGCCCGTGGGCGTCTTTCAGTTCAGGTTTCAGAGCCACTTCAATTCTGTGAGCCATTGATCTTTCTCCGTAACAAAATTATCTCATCTTTCCAGGATTGGCTTATACGCTGAATTGTTACCATACAAAATTATATCCGGCACGAAAAGTCAAAAGGGAAAAAGAGATTTTCAGCATGGGGTTTGATACTTCATGCAGGTACAGGCGTGGTATTTATCTGTTTGTGAAAAATGTTTCCATCGACGCTTAAGTCCGTATTGTCAGAAGTTGAGAGTTCAAAGGAAGGATTTGAGAGAAAAAATATTCCCAGGTGGCATTATGTTTTTTCATAACCGCATTAAAAAATCCTGCTTACACCCCGAAATTCCGTAGCTGTTGCCCTGTTTGAGACTTTTTCAGGTGGTATGGTTATTGCTTTGTATATAGTTGCGAAAGAAGCAATTTCAGTTTGTCTTCTCTGTGGTATCCAATATAGCACGTGCTGATGTGTCGTTTAACTCAAGGAGGGTATCAACAATGCAAAAGATTCTTTTGATGTGCATGATGGTGATGCTGATTTTTTCCATCCCGCAGCCGTGTAACCCCGCAGGCATGGCCAGCGCTCACTTCCGTATTCCCACATCAGTCATTTCCGCAGGGAGCGCTCCCATGTCCTCGGCAGGATTCAGGCTCAACTCCGCCCTGGGGCAGTCCACCCCCTTGATGGACCCTTCGGAACCACCCTGGTCAGAGGATTATGATATCTATCCAGGGTTCTGGTACACGATTGAATCCGGGATTGCCTGCGATGACGTTGCCGCCTTTGCAGCATCCTTTGGGCGTTTTGACGGGGAACCTGGATACAGTCCTGTTTGTGATTCAGAGCCTGACGGGGACGTGGACGGCCTTGATCTGGCTGAATATGCGGCTGGATTCCATAGATGATGGAATTTCAAAATTGGGTGCCGGGTCATGATTTTGCCACTGTGGCAAGGAGATGGGATTCTGGCAAGGAGGTAGCTATGAATTTGAAAGGATTGGTCTTTCTTGCATGTTGTTTTTTCGTCATGGTGTTTACTGCAGAGAGCGCTCTTGGGGTCCCTGGTCTCATTAACTTCCAGGGGATGCTCACGGATGAGGCAGGTACATCACTTGATGGAACCTTTAATCTTTATTTCCGCATCTACGATGCCGCTACCGGAGGCACGCAGCTCTGGGCAGAGGAGCAGGACGGTGTGTTGGTCACAAACGGTGTTTATAATGTGCAACTGGGTGTAAACACGGGACTTTCTGCCGATATTTTTACTGGGGATGCGCGTTATCTCCAGGTGGAGGTGTACAACAGCGATACCGGTACCTGGGAGGTGCTCTCACCGCGGCTTCGGCTCACATCCACGGCCTTTGCCCTGCGGGCCGGCGATGCCGAGACATTAGGCGGGCATGAGGCCAGTGAGCTGGATCAGTCCTCCCACCTGACAGACACCAGTAATCCGCATCATGTGACAGCTGCCCAGGTAGGTGCTGATCCGGCCGGTTCGGCAGCCTCGGTCCAGGCAAACCTAGATGCCCATGCCGCTGATCCGGCAGCTCACCATGCGCGCTACACAGACGCAGAGGCAGTGGCAGCGGTGAAGGCATCAGATGGTCCCGGATCGGGGTTAGATGCAGACCTTCTGGATGGAAACGAAGCCTCTGCATTTGGCAGTGCCGATCAACAGGCTAAGAACACCTCCAACATCAGCGATCTTCAGAGCCAGATCAACGCTCTGAAGGCCACCGTGGCGGCCCAGGCTGCAGCCATCGCTGCGCTTGAGGCCAAGCTTGAACACATGAGTTCGAATGGCACTGATGTCTTCTTTTCTGGGGTGAACGTCCATATCGTGAACGGCACCAACAGCACAGGCGGGCCGGTAAACGGCCTGGGGAATCTCATCGTCGGGTACAACGAAAGCCGTGGCAGTGGCGACGATCGTACCGGGTCCCATAATATCGTGGTTGGCGACCGTCTGAACTACAGCAGCTATGGTGGCCTGGTAGTGGGGAATTATAATACCATCTCAGGCGCTTATGCCAGCGTGAGCGGAGGAGCTTCCAACACGGCCAGTGGGTTTTCTTCCAGCGTGAGCGGCGGAAATAACAACGAGGCCAGCGAGCATTACGCCAGCGTAAGCGGTGGATATTCTAATGAGGCCAGCGCGTATTATACCAGTGTGAGTGGAGGAATTTTCAATACAGCCAGCGGGTATTATGCCAGTGTGAGTGGAGGATTTCGAAATACTGCTAGCGGGTCTTCTTCCAGTGTGAGTGGAGGGGGGCATAACACTGCCAGTGGCG
>JALWJV010000279.1 GCA_026996955.1 Deltaproteobacteria bacterium | reverse complement strand
ATTTTTATGGCTTCGCTTCGCCAAGAAAAACTACGAAATTCTTCAAAGTCACTCCAAAACAAGACCATTTACCACGCTGAATAGATACTTTATGACTTCAAAATTTGTTATAGCATAGAAATAATCACTGTCTTTTCGCTACAGACAAAAATTTCTTGATTCTCAAAGATTAGATTTACTGAAATCGCACATCTTGGCCATATATCACTGAACCAAATTTATTTTTTTGAGAACATCACCAAACAGAACACATGATATGCGCATACATCACAGCAGATAAAATCAGAAAAAACTATACAGAACGCTAATAAATCAAATAAAACTTATTAATATATGGAAAATTTACATAGACAGAATCTTCTCAAGTATTCTTCTTGAGTTCTTTCCATCAAAATAGGGATTAAACTTTTCCCTGAATTCGGCAACAATATTTGAATATGCATTTATATTCTCAAGTTGTTCCAGGACATCCTCTTTTGTTTCAGCAATAGGTCCCGGCACAAAATTTCTATAATCAAAATAGAAGCCTCGACTATCATAATAGTCATCAAGGTCAGGAGCATAGAAAAGCATGGGTTTATCAAGTAAGGCATAATCAAATATAATTGAGGAATAGTCGGTGATCAAAATATCGGATACCACCAGTGCCTCTTCAACATCACAAGAGTTCAAGTCAAGAATGTCGCCTTCAATTTTTATTTTATCCGCTATTTTGGGGTGGAAACGCACAGCCACAATGTAGTTGTTCCCTACCCTTTCCTGTAAAAAAATAACGAAATCCAGGAACAAACGGTAATCAGTCTCATTGTCTCTGAAAGTTGGTGCATAGATAATCACCTTTTTGCCCCGGGGAATATCATATCTTTTCCGAATAAGATCCTTTTCTGATGAGACGTGGTAAAGATAATCATTTCGAGGAAGCCCACCTACAAATATCTTTTTTTTATCAAAATTTCCGAATGCACTGGAATAAATATCTACAAGTTCTTTTGAGGAACAAAGAACCAAATCCCAATTTTTTATGTCATTCACCCTGCTACGTCTGAGGGACTCAGGTCTATCGGCAATATCCAGGCAGAATTTCTTAAATGCTCCAGCTGCGTGCCAGAGTTGGATTACCTTTGATTCTCTACGCGGCATTAACCCAATGGAATTGAACTCTGATTCTCTTATAATATATTCCGCTGTAGAATAATGATAAATAAACAAAAGGCCAAATGGGCAGAAGATGACATTCTCATCTTTAGAATCTAAAGGTATCTTATTTCTGCCGCACAGGAAAATATGCTGGTAACCTGGAACGGTAATCCATTCATTAAGTAAAAATTTTGCGTTTCCACGAAAACTGAAATCTACCGGGATATAGACAACTTTGCCCCGTTGTATCTTAAAAATTAGTATAAAACCGGTTATAATTACATTGAAAAAAAGGAGAACTATATTTTTAGCGGTTCGTTTAATTGTCTTTTTACAGCTACTGACAAATTCCATATTATGGACCATCCTCAGGTCATCTGTTCTACATTATTACCGTTCAACTTAAGGATATAATCACAATCCTGGACAGTAGAGTTACGATGGGAAACAACGATCAATGTCTTTTCCCCTCTCAACCCCGCTATAAGCTTTCTTATATGCTGATCATTTTCCTCGTCCAGCGCACTTGTAGCCTCATCAAAAACAATTAATTGAGGCCTTCTGTAAAGAGCTCGTGCAATAGCTACCCTCTGACGCTGACCGCCAGAAAGCCTCACACCACGTTCTCCTATCACTGTCTCAACACCCTGTGGCAACTGATGGATGAAATCCATAGCCGCCAATCGGCATGATTCCAAAACCAGTTCCATATCGATCTCCTGATGGTCCTTCCCGAAAGCCACGTTCTCAGCAAGAGTACCTTCAAATATGTATGGAAACTGGGGCACATAACCTATACAACTTCTCCAAAGAAAAACATTTTCATTGGTCAGCTCCTGGCCATCTATTAAAATTTTACCTTGCTGAGGTCTTAAAAGTCCGGTGAGCAAATCCACCAGCGTTGATTTTCCGCAACCTGAAGGCCCCATAATCCCAATGGACTGTCCACATGGTATCTTCAGATTCATGGAAGATAATACGGGCCTTGCATCATCATATGAGAAACTTACATTTTGGAATTCTATCACTTTGTTGAATAACTGCTTTTCACAGTCAACTCTATCTTTTTGGATTATGTTCAGTTTGTTGTCATAAAGCTCTTTTAATAGTGTCTCAACATAGACCTGAGCCGTTCTGATGCCAGTCATGGAAGATACTATGCGATTAAAGGCTGGCAGCAGTCTCCACGCAGTAACTGCTAGAAGAGCTGCAGTACCAGTAGTTTCAAGAGGCGAATAACCAAGAACAAAAAGCATAAAAAGGATGACACCTGCAAGTATCACAAACCCAAATGACTCCAGTGAAAGAAGAGGGGACTCTTTCCAAAACTGCTGGAGGCCGAACATGTCAGCATATTTGTCTGCACTTTTTTTGAAACTCGTTACAAAGAAATCTGCTGTCCCGGTGATCTGAACATCTTTTATGCCGTGAATTGCCCTTGTAGCATCCCTGTTCATTTCCATAGTCAGCTTCTTACAGTTTCTGGCACTGTAATCCAGCCCCTTTTTCAGTCTGAAATATACCGCTACTCCAGCCCCCCCCTGTACCACCAGGAACAGCAGAGAAACCAAAGGTTGAACTACCAGTAAAGAGGCTAAAAGAACTATGAGCATGGAAATCTCACAGAAAATTTTCAGGTGCGGCGTTACAAAACCGTTTCCGAGGTGTGTACGCCACTGGATCAGCTGAAGAAGATCAGCACTATTACTTTTAAGATGCCATAGGTAGTCACGGTGTAAAAAAATCTCCATCAGACGCTGTCCAAAAAAAGCTTCTATCAAGGCGGCAAATCTGGCAATGTGAAAGGTTACGTATCCTCGGTAGATGTTTTTAAACACCACAGCCATAATCACCAAAAGGCTCAAAACACCTATCAGAGCACGCGGCGAATCAACAATGAGGCGCGTATTATCAGGCAGGGACTGGAAAACCGAACTAGTCATAACCGCCTGCCAACTTGCTAGAGGGTCAGAGACTGAAGCTGCATAGAATGCTATAAGCCCCACAACAGCGGTTTCCCCAAAGGCAAGTAGCAGCATAGCGGCAAGAAGCAGCCAGAATTTTTTTTGTAAGTTATGAGGGCAAAGTTTAAAAACAATAAAAAAAAGCATATTATTCCATCTGGCTCTCAGTCATTTC
>JALWJV010000278.1:2329-3277 GCA_026996955.1 Deltaproteobacteria bacterium | reverse complement strand
AACCAGGCTGGATCCCGAACTTCTGCCTGTAAAGTGTTCTCAAATCCACATAAAAAAGATTCTGATGAACCTGATAAACAATGCACTAGAAGCCGCTGATCCTGACGGCAATGTGACAGTATCAACAGAAAATTGCTACCTTGACAAACCCATTAAAGGTTATGAGAAGGTGGTGGCAGGTGAATATGCTGTACTCTCTGTTTCTGACAGTGGCCAGGGAATTCCCAGAAAAGACCTTGAGCGAATATTTGAACCGTTCTACTCAAAAAAGGTAATGGGAAGGAGCGGGACAGGTCTTGGGCTGGCAGTGGTTTGGAATGCAGTCCAGGACCATCTGGGCTACATAAATGTTGAAAGTGAACTTGACCAAGGCACCACATTCAGGATTTATCTACCGGTATCAAGAGGAAAAATCATAACCAACCAGCACGAACAGTCTATTGAAGGGCTAACTGGGGCTGGAGAGAAAATTCTTGTTGTTGATGATGAAAAGGTTCAGCGTGACCTTGCAACCAGCATGCTTCATGAACTTGGGTATGTTGCAGATTCTGTTGAATCAGGTGAAGAGGCTCTAAAATACGTAAAACACAACCATGTGGACCTTGTAATACTTGATATGATAATGACACCGGGAATCAATGGGGCAGAAACCTACAAACGGCTGCTTAAAATCAAACCAGGCATACGGGCACTTATTGCAAGCGGTTTTTCAGCTACAACCGAGGTGGACAGAGCGCTTGAACTTGGTGCATCAGAGTTCATAAAAAAACCCTACACAATCTATAAAATGGCCGAAGCAGTAAAAAAGGCCCTCCGCGCAGAACAAAAGTGATGTAACTGTTCAGCGTATTCACCTTAACAAGGTTGGTAAATGGTCTTGTTTTTCTAAGGCTTGCTCCGCCAAAATCGCTAAAGTCGCTGGTTCCTCGCTCAAACAGACGCGATTTT
>JALWJV010000278.1:0-2319 GCA_026996955.1 Deltaproteobacteria bacterium | reverse complement strand
TTTTATGGCTGCGCTTCACCAAGAAAAACTACGAAATTATTCAGAGTCACTCCAAAACAAGACCATTTACCACGCTGAATAGATACAAAGTAATTTCATCCTGGATTTAGCGATTGCCGGACTTGCTGCATGTCCGGCAATCACCCAATCAAGATATATAATGCCAAATGTTAATTATCCTGTCTGCAGGAAAGGTCCTGTAACCATGACAGAAAAGCTGCAAGGTCTGTCCCGTCCAGATCTCCATCCCTGTCAATATCCAGAACAGAACTGTAGGTGCCATCTCCCCTGACGCCTCCGAAACTGCTGGCGAAGTCACCTGTGTCCACGCATACGGGTATGCCAAGGCTTTTTATTTCAGAACATAGGCTGTCATATTTAATGTAGGCCTGCAGCCTGTAAACTCCAGGGGATACGCCTGAAGTCTCCCAAGCATCTGTAACATTCAGCGAAGCAGATGGCAGCAATTCACTGAAATCATGGCTAAATTTTGCCACCTGTACGCCATGCTCATCCTGAACAATGATAACGGCCTTCCCCGAGGTCTCAACACTGCCGGTATTTTTGAAGGACAAAGAGATATTCACGCCGGAACCGCCTGGGGATGCAGAGAAATTCCCAATATCAACTGACAACCCTCCAACGGTTATGGATTTTCTCCTGCTCTGCAGGATATTTCCTGTGGTGTCCCTGATGTTTGCCTCAAGGTAATATGACCCTGCAGGAAAACCGCTGCTGTCCCATTCAGGGGAGAAAAATGCAGTTTCAGATACACTGTTCAGAGTACGGAGCAGGAGTCCGTCAACCACCTGGCCAGAGCTTTCATCTTTCACTAGTACCTCAACCACTGTATCCGCCGGCACTTCTGAACCCTTGAGAGCAAGTTGTACCTTTACAGGATCACCAGGAGTATAATGTCTTCTGTCTGTGGTAAACAGAGCTATCCTCATACCGGTTTCCACGGCGTCAATTGCAAAGGTGTAGTCCTTGTAGAATTCCACGTCGGTTGTAAGGCAGTTGTAGTAAAACGGGTAGAGTGTTAAGGCAAGGACTGACCCGCCGTCAGGGCGTGTATTAAATTCATACTCATAAATCAGGTCTCTGGACGGCCACCACTCCCCGGTGTAGCTTTCTTCTCCCTTGGTTTCGGCTTCAGGCTCATCCACTCCTATATCTGCAAGAGGTATGTTCAGCCCGGTTGCAACCGCAGGTGCCTGGCGGTCAAGCAGTGTGACGTTCTGGACATGATATCCTGGTGGATATTCCAGGAAGACCCTGTAATAGGGCACGGCAGGCCTGCCTTCCACCAGAAGCATATTGCCTCCGGGTATGTTCACATGATCAAACCCGTCAGAATGGGTCACGGTGTAATCTGGCACAATAATATTGTATGGAGAGTCCGGGGGGAGGATTATGCCCTTGGAAACGGCAGGCCTTGCAGAAGGTTCTGTGCTTCCGTATTTTGGATCACCATACAGGTTGTATTCATAACTCCAGTAGTCACCCGATTGGCCACCGAGATGCACCTTGAGCGCCCTGAATGTCCTTCCTACAGAATCGTTGGTGTTTACCCAGTGATTATAAAACCACTTGGCTGACTCATTATTCTGCTCACGATAGGAGATTTCTGTTGCGCCAATATATGAGGGAGTTCCATGCTGCAGGAAGCATTCGGCTATGTTATCAATATCAGCGGTGGGGTCTGGAATATCGTCTTCATACTGTCCGGCCTCACAACAGCATGCAAAGGCAAAGGGCTTGGCATCTTCAAAGTTTACCGGGTCTGTCCCATTGAAATCTCCAGTGTCAAGCACTCCCCACCATTTTTTTGGATTGCAGTGGTCCCTGTAAAATACATGATCCATGTTGGCATCATGGAGTTTGAATTCGGTGTTTATGTTTCCGCCTCCCTCCTCAACCTGCCTTTTTTTCAAGACAGTAACGGAAAATTCATCATCCAGGATATTTGACACATCATCCACATTCCTTTCAAACTTTGCTACTCCATCACCCCGGCCACTTACCAGCAGGGCGTGGGAACGGTCATATTCAAATCCCGGCTCCCCTCTTATGACCTTGATACTTGCCTCAATAGGAAGTATCAGCTCGGCGGGGTCATCGCCAATGATCCTGGCTACGCTTAGTTCCGGATCGATATGGCCATTGGTGTCGCCATAGGGCATGTCCGTCCAGTGTACTTTCCGGTGCAGTGCGGTTTTGGTAAAAGAGGGAATTATCTCAGTCTCCCCCACCAAGAGCAGGTAACCGTCTGAGAGGTAAGAATCGCTTATGCCTCTGGTACTCCTCATGCCACCACCC
>JALWJV010000277.1 GCA_026996955.1 Deltaproteobacteria bacterium | reverse complement strand
CATATAGCCGACTATTATGGGAATTCCTCTTTTGCGGATCTGCAGCAAATCCGACAATCGCTCAATCTGGGATAACCTAAGACAGGCGGTTTCCAGTTCCCAAATATTTGGAAACCAGTTTAATAGCGGTTCGTTACAGAAGCTTGGTACTACCGATGAAGCTGCTTGTTACTGAGCTGCTCCCTTCATAACCCGCTCCTTGAGCTCCTTTCCCACCTTGAAGAAGGGAAGCTTTTTGGGAGCAACCTTGATCTCCTCTCCACTTTTGGGGTTCCGCCCAACGTAGGATTCATATTCCCTGACTGTAAAACTCCCAAATCCTCGAATTTCAATTCCCTCATTATTAACCAGTGCCTCTGTCATGGCCTGAAAAATTTCTTTTACCACGGTTTCAGCAACTTGCTTATGCAGGGGGGCAGTTTTGGCCAGTTCCAGAATCAGCTCAGACTTGTTCATTTTTCCTCTCTTGATTATTTACAAACAGGTACCGGACATTATTTTAGGTTACAGTAACGGTTACGGCGTTTTCTGCCATAACCATGACTCAACTAAATTTTGCATAAGATATTCACCTGGATTGAACATTTAAATTATCAGATAATATAACACTTTGACAAGACCTATTTCCAAATCTTTCATGTTATTATCAAGGCTAACCACACAAGACATGGAAGAGCGAAGAAAACAGACTAAACACCATAAAAAATGAAATTAACAAACTGGTTTGGAAAAAAGAAAGACAGGGAAGAAAATAAAAGTGTGGAGATTTCAGACAGCCGCACAGAACAACAGGCAGATGGGGAAAAAAAGGATCTCCGGGAAGGGCTTGAGAAATCACGCAGCGGCTTTATCGCACGCATGGACTCCCTTCTGACCTTCAGGAAGGAGATCGATCCTGATCTGCTTGATGAGCTTGAAGAGGCCATGGTCATGGCGGACATGGGTGTAGGCACTGTACAGCACCTGTTTGACCGGCTGCGCTCTGATGTAAAACGAAACGAGCTTAAAGACCCTCAGGCCCTGCGCCAGCGCGTTAAATCATACTTGAAAGACATGCTCACGGTTCCTGACACCGTTTCTCTTGAAGAAAAGATAGATGCGGCATCGCCTCCATTTGTAATCCTTGTGGTTGGTGTTAACGGTGTTGGGAAAACTACTACCATTGCCAAAATGGCCCACCTCTTCAAGGAGCAGGGCAAAAAGGTCCTTATCGCCGCTGCTGACACCTTCAGGGCTGCAGCCATTGATCAGCTTCAGCAGTGGGGAAAACGGCTTGACATACCGGTAATCAGTCACCAGCCCGGCTCTGATCCGTCGGCAGTTGCCTTTGACGCCATAGAGGCGGGCCGAAGCCGCAAGATGGATATTGTCATAGTGGATACCGCAGGAAGGCTCCACACCCAGAAGAATCTCATGGAGGAGCTAAAGAAGATAAGGCGGGTGATGGGACGCAAACTGCCTGAAGCACCCCATGAAACCATCCTGGTTCTGGATGCAACCACAGGACAAAACGCCGTCAGTCAGGCACGCCTCTTCATGGAGGCAACTGATGTAACCGGAATTGTTCTTACCAAACTTGACGGCACAGCCAAAGGCGGTATTGCTGCTGCAGTTGTCCACGAGATGAAAATCCCAATATACTTCATAGGCATTGGAGAAAAGATGACTGACCTTCGCAGATTCAATGCAGAGGAGTTTGTAAACGCACTTTTTGAATAAACGGGTGGGGAATATATACACAATTGCAGGGTGCACCTTGCGCACCATGAACAATTACCCTTATGCCTTTGAACACTCACTTCAGACAGTTGATAACCCCTGGCATATTCTGCCTTGCACTGTTTTTGTTTATGAGCACAGGGTTTGCCTCTGCGGCTTCAAAGGTGGATGCATGGCTTGATATCAACCGCGTAAATCCTGGAGAAAGTGTTGAACTTACCATCAAGGCACCAGGAGGAATCAGAAAAGAGCCTGACATCAGTCCCATCAAAAAAGACTTTGAAATACTGGCTACTTCCAGCAGCACCAATGTCAGCATAGTAAACGGGAGCATGTCCACAACCACCCTGTGGCACTACACCCTGCTTCCCAAAAAGGAGGGCAGGCTCAGGATCCCTCCCATAAAAGTAGGTAATCAGCTCACACCGGAACTTGTCCTTGTGGTTGCGGCTTCAGGCATACAGCAGGGACATGCATCAGGTGATATATTTCTTGAAACCTCATGTGAGCCGCCGGACCCCTTCATACAGCAAGAGGTAATCTGCACAATAAGGCTTTTTTATGCCAATGAAATCACAGAGGGAAGCCTGTCTGAGCCTTCATCACCGGATGCAATAATTAAGCGCCTGGGCAAGGATGAGCACCTTAGCCGCAGGAGAAACAGCAGGCGCTACAGCGTCCTGGTGAGGCGCTATGCCATTTTTCCGCAGAAATCCGGAGAACTTGCATTGCCAGCCCCGGTGTTTGATGGTGAAGTCACCGTTCCAAGAAAGGGAAAACTTATACCGCCTGGCTCAAATATCTTTCCAAGAGACCCCTTCTTTAGCCAGTTGCTTCCCGGCCTAGGAGGCACAACACGGCATGTCAGAAAGGCAGGAGAGGCTGTTACACTGCATGTAAAACCAATCCCCTCAAACTGGAACGGGAAATTCTGGCTTCCGGCAAAATCACTTGAAATCTCTCAGCAGTGGGAGCCTGAAAACGAAAAGTGCACGGTTGGAGACCCTGTAACCCGCACCATCACCATTACAGCCAGGGGCTTACGGGCAGAACAACTGCCTGACCTTGACCCTGCCTCCACCCATGAGCTTGGAATTTACACAGACCGGCCATCATTGGACAACCAGGAAAGCAGACAGGGCATTATTGGAAAAAAGATCATTAAAATTGTTTACATACCTCAAAAATCAGGAAAGGTTACTATCCCTGCTATACGCTTCACTTGGTTCAATACAGTCACCCAAAAGGTTGAAACCGCATCCCTGCCTTCACGAACAATAGATATGGCAGGGCATGGGACAACGAAAAAAGATGCGGGGTTAAACGCCGGTAAGAGCAAACAGGGGATTGAACCCACACAACCTGTGTTTTCCCCTAAAAAACAGGGGATTAAATCTGATCAGGCTACTGCTTCCCGCATACCAAAGCATGAAGATAATCCGACGATATTGCCAGAAACCTGGAAATGGCTTGCCCTTTCAATGAGTGCCATGTGGCTGATTACCCTTGGATTACTTATCAGGGAAAGAAGGCTTCGCAAAACTGCTGAAAATGACGGAA
>JALWJV010000276.1 GCA_026996955.1 Deltaproteobacteria bacterium | reverse complement strand
CCCTGGTGGCAGTAGCAAGCGCATACGGCAGTTGCGTCACATGCAAATAAAAGATATTGTACTCCCCATAGACGATATCGGTGCGGATGCACATGGACTTGTCCTGAATTTTTTACAGATATTTAACTTGGACCAGCACACTGCACCGTAATATTATCATGACTTTTACCGGTTGTAGTGCTACTGCAAAAAAACAGTTAACAAAACAGCTATTGCGCCACAAATAAACTGCAAAGCAGTTTCGTGTGTACCAAAATTAGCATTGTGTGTCAAGACTTAATTGAATGGTCATTCAATCTGGTCTGTTGCTCTATCTTACTCAAATAATTAAAAAACAATCAACGATCATAATTAACCAAGGAGTGTTCCGCATGCTTTTTAGCCTTAAGACCATAATCCTAATGATTTTTGTCTCACTTGCCCTGGTAGTTGCTGCGCCCCTGGCTGTGTTGGCAAAGGAACAGATGCCCGGATTTCTCTACAGTACGCTGGACAATGGGCTTCATGCAGTTGTCAAGGAGAGCCACAGGGCGCCTGTGGTTGCCGTTCAGGTTTGGGTCAAGGCTGGAAGCGTTTACGAGACTGACAGGGAGGCCGGGCTGACTCATCTTATAGAGCACATGATCTTCAAGGGTACAGAAAAGAGGGGCCCTGGTAAGATTGCCGGTGAGATAGAGGGAGTTGGGGGGCAGATTAATGCATATACCTCCCTGGATTACACTGTATATCACTGCGTGGTTCCAAAGGATTATCTGGGTACTGCCCTTGATGTCCTCTCAGATGCAATTTTTCATTCAAAATTTGATCCAGGTGAGCTTGAAAGGGAAAAAAAGGTGGTGCTGGAGGAGATCAGGATGCGTGAGGACCAGCCCCGTACCCGCCTGTCCCGGCTGGTTATGAACACCTCATACAGTGTTTATCCCTACAGGCGTCCTGTTATAGGTTTCCCGGAGACAGTAAGTTCGTTTACCCGTGATGATATCTTGAAGTATATGGCCCGCCGGTACAGGCCCTGCCAGATGTCGGTTGTTGTAGTAGGTGACTGTGAAGGTAAGGATGCCCTTGAAGAGATTGAAAAATTTTTTGGTAAGGCCCCGGCACAGCCTGCTGATTCTGTGGTCCTTCCTGTTGAGCCTGAACAGAAACAGGTGCGCGTAGCCTCTGAAACAATGGAGATAAAAGATGGGTATATGGCCGTGGCATTTTCAGGCGTGGCGGATTTTAACTCCCCTGATGCCCCGGTTCTGGATGTGCTTGCAGCACTGCTGGGAAGCGGTGAGAGTTCAAGGCTTTCCCTGGCACTCAAGGACAGGATGCAGCTTGTCCATTCAGTGGATGCCTCTGCCTTCACCCCTGCAGGCCCCGGGTTGTTTGAAATCTTTTTGACCCTTGCCCCGGACAAGGCCCAGGCGGCCCTCTCCCAGCTCTTTGCAGAGCTTGCCCTTGTGAGCCAGAAGGGTGTCAGCCGCGAGGAGCTTGAGCGTGCCAGGATACAGGTGGAGACATCGTTTGTTTACAGCCAGGAGACCATGGAAGGTGAGGCAAGAAAGGTAGGGGTGTTTACAACACTTTCAGGAGACCCGGCGGCAGAGACAGAGTATCTTACCAGGGTTCGCAGTGTGACTGCACAGGACCTGGTACGGGTTGCTGAAAAGGTGTTTAAGAAGGCCCATGCCAATGTGGTGATGGTAATGCCTGAAGGACAGGTGCCGGAGCTTGATCTGAATGCCACAGCCACGGTACCTGCTGAACCTGCAGATGAGAAAAAGGAGCCTGCAATCAGCGTTACCGGTGTTGAGACCAGTTATGCAGAAAACCTGGTGCATCCTGTGCGCAAGGTGACTCTTTCAAATGGACTCACTCTGATTATTGAATCTGCACCTGAAGTCCCAACTGTCTCCGTCCGCTTTGTCTGTCTTGGCGGACTGCGTTATGAAACCCCTGAAACCAACGGTATATTCAACTTTCTGGCGTCAACATGGACACGGGGCACCACATTTCGTAATGCCCAGACCATCTCAAGCATAATTGAAGGGCTTGGGGGCAGGATCAAGGGCTTTTCAGGGCAGAATACCTACGGCCTTGAGGCAAGGTTCCTGTCCCAGAATCTGGATAAAGGGCTGGACCTGTTTGGGGAGATCCTGCTGCGTCCCTCCTTTCCCGAAGACGAGGTTGAAAAGCAGCGCACCCTTATACTTGCAAGAATCAGACAGCAGGACGACTACCTGCCAGGGGTAACCATACGGGAATTCAGGCGCCTTCTCTTTTCTCCTCATCCATACGGCATGAATCCTCTCGGCACGCCTGAAACCGTAAGGTCAATCCACTCTGCTGATCTGAAGGCGGCTTACAGAAAGTTCACATCGCCTGAACACGCGGTAATGGCAGTTGTTGGTGATGTTGACCCTGCAGAGCTTACCACAAAGATTGAATCCATGCTGGGCCAGTGGAGGTCTGCAGAACAGGCGGTGCTGCCATCTCCGCCTCCTCCTGCACCTCTTGAATCCCCGCGTTCAATAACCCTTAAGCGGGAGAGCCAGCAGACACACATTGTGCTGGGTTTTCCGGGAACAACACTTACAAGCCCTGACCGGTACGCACTTGATGTGTTGAGCGCCATTCTTTCCGGGCAGGGGGGAAGGCTTTTCATGAATTTAAGAGACAAGGAGAGCCTGGCATATTCTGTGACATCCCTTGAGTCTCCCGGCCTGGATTATGGTTCGTTTGCCTTTTACATCGGCTGCGCTCCCACAAAAAAGAACCAGGCCCAGAAGGCCATGTGGCGTGAGATTTACAGGATTATAGGCGATCCTGTCAGCGAGGCTGAGCTTGAACGTGCCCGCAACTGGCTTGCCGGGCGGCACGAGATCGGGCTTCAGACCCATGGTGCCAAGGCACTTGATATGGCTCTTAATGAACTGTACGGTCTTGGTTATGATTATTCAGCAACTTATGTAAGGCGTATTCGGGAGGTGACCAGGGCACAGGTCATGGATGCTGCAAGAAAATACCTGGATACCAGTGCATATATCCTTGTTATAGCCGGTCCTTGATCCTGTTAGCCTTGCGAGAATGATTGTCCCAAATATTCGGCGTATTAGCGGTAATGTTGGATGATTGGTCAATGGTCTTGTTTTTCCGTTCCAGTGAATAATTTCTTGTTTTCTAAGGCTTGCTACGCCAAAATCGCGAAACTCGCTCGTACCTCGCTCAGACAGACGCGATTTTTCTGGCTACGCTTCGCCAAGAAAAACTACGAAATTATTCAGAGTCACTCCAAAACAAGACCATTGACCATTC
>JALWJV010000275.1 GCA_026996955.1 Deltaproteobacteria bacterium | reverse complement strand
CGTAAAATCAAATAGTTATCTTTTTTTATTGGAATTATCGTTACACTGAGACGCGATTCATTGTTAAAAACTGCGTTGGCCAAACATCAAAAAATCAGCCCCAACCTTCTTTGACGGAAAAGGTCTTTAGGGGTAAATAAAGCCTCACAATCAGAAGACGGGATTCAAACTTTTTCATTCAAAACAATTATCTTAACCTTAATTTTGAATAAAACCACCGGTTATGATCTACTTTTCGGGCATCTGTGCGTGTTAAGTAAATCCATATAACTTGGCGGTTTTAGGGCAGAAATGTTTGCCTGGATGCTATTTCAAGCATTTAGCCTGGGTATTTATTGTTTAATGGTATGATGGGTGGGTATGCGTCAAACCATACAGGCATTAAGTCAGGCTCAGGGTAACCACCAGGCATCATATCACTTTTTAAATGTTGATACTGTCAGCTCAGGGAAGTTTCCGGTAGTATTTAACATCTGTAACCACATTTGTGCTAATCCACTGATGTGTATTTCACCTTTAAACGTGAAAAATGTGGAAACAGCTCTTTTTGTATCATTAAGGTTGGTTTGGGGAGTATCAGATTAATGAGGGAAGTCTGGGAAAAAATCAGGGAAGAGTTAAAATCAAGGATTCCGGAGAGCAGCTTCAAGGTATGGATTGCCCCGCTTACCTATGGAGGGGTTGATGGTGAATCTCTGCTGGTTGAGTGTCCTAATCAGTTTGTTGCAAACTGGATTCAGGAACACTATCTCCCTTTGGTTCAGCATGTCCTGGCTGATTATGACAACCTTAAGATACGGCTTGTGCCTGCAGAAAAGGTAAGTCATGCAGCCAGAAACCAGCTTCACCTGCCTCAGTTTGCCCCTAATCAGCTGCCCAGGCCCAACTTCTGTTCCCGTTTTACCTTCCAGGAGTTTATTGTGGGTGAGGGGAACAGGTACGCCTATTCCACATGCAGATCAACGGTGGAATCTCCGGCTGATGGTTGCAGGGTGGTATATCTGCAGGCTGACTCAGGGCTTGGAAAAAGTCATCTGAGCCAGGCTGTGGGTCAGGCAATAATGGAAGCAAAGCCTGATACGAGGCTATGTTACCTGTCAGCAAACGAGTTTACAAATCAGGTGGTAAAGGCCATTAGAAACGGTTCCCTTAATGAGTTCAAGGACAGGTATCACAGAAACTGTGATGTGCTTCTGCTTGAGGAGGTTCACTGTCTTTCCGGAAGGCAGCGTACCCAGACAGAGCTTGCCCAGGCCCTTGATCCAATGCTTGATACTGGCAAAACCGTTATCTTTACCGGTAACAGGCTGCCCAGGCAGATCTCTGATGTAAATGCCGAACTGAAATCCCGGCTCTCAAGTGGGATTATAGCCACTATCAATCCGCCTGATTACAATACCCGCATAAAAATCGTCCAGAGAAAGGCAAGAAGCCAGGGGGTTGAGCTTGATACAGAAATAGCAGAGTTCCTGGCAGAAAATCTCACAGGAGATATCAGGCGTATTGAAGGGGCTGTAGTTGGTCTGATTGCCAAATCATCCCTTATGAAGCGAAAGGCAGATCTGCAGCTTGCAAGAGAGGTGATCCATGACCTTGTTGGAGAGCCGCAGGAGATTTCCCTTGCGCAGATCAAACAGATGATCTGTACACATTTCCAGTTGTCTGAGAAGGAACTGCTTTCCAAATCCAGGAAGAAGATTATCACCACGCCCAGGCAGATAGGCATGTACCTTGCCAGAAAGCATACTGAATACTCCCTTGAGGCAATTGGCCGCGAATTTGACAGGGATCATGCCACTGTGCTCTATGCTGTACGAAAGATCAAAAAAGAGCTTAACAGCTCGGCAAAGCGCCGCAGTGAACTTGAGTTTTTAAATGATCAGCTTGAAAAGATGCGGTGGAAATAGAAAGTCCGTGGTTTAGCATGTGAGCCCAGAACTCCCCCCTTCATTTCTAAAGGGTCTTGAATCAGCAGCAGGCCCGGGAAGGCTCCTTACTGACCCGGCTGATCTTATCTGCTACGGTTATGATGCCAGCGGATATGAATCATGCCCAGGAGCTGTAATCCTTCCAGAAACAACCAGGCAGGTTGCTGAAATCCTCTCACTTGCATCAAAACACAAGGTC
Organism: Deltaproteobacteria bacterium; assembly: GCA_026996955.1. GTDB lineage: Bacteria > Desulfobacterota > Dissulfuribacteria > Dissulfuribacterales > QOAL01 > S144-17. Next base: position 1,183 of record JALWJV010000275.1, on the reverse strand, counting down.
CCTGTGTACCCAAGGGGGGCGGGAAGCGGCACTACAGGAGGTGCTGTCCCCTCCCCTGCCGGCATTGCCGTGGTCTTTACGGCAATGAACCGGATACTTGAGATAAACCCTGGAAATCTTACAGCACGGGTGCAGACCGGTGTAATCACAGGCCACCTGCAGCAGGCTGTCTCTGAGTTCGGGCTGTTTTACCCGCCGGATCCGGCAAGCCTTGCCTTCTGTACCATTGGGGGAAACGTAAATACCGGAGCAGGTGGAGCAAGGGCTGTTAAGTATGGGGTAACCCGTGACTATGTGCTCAATCTGGAGGTGGCGCTTCCCTCCGGGGATATTATCACCACCGGCCATGCCACAGCAAAGGATGTGGCGGGATATGACCTTACCAGGCTGATGGTGGGTAGCGAAGGCACCCTTGGGATTGTAACGGAAATCACCCTCCGGCTTATTCCTGCCCCTGAGGCTTCTGGCACAGCGCTTGTCTTTTTCCCTGATGCCTCTTCTGCGTGCAGAGCGGTAAAATCTTTTTTTCAAAACAGAATCCTTCCACGTTGCGCAGAATTCTTTGATAAAACCAGTATTGAATGTATTAAGGGGCTTCTGCCTGTTTCAGTGCCATCAGGAAGTGCTGCAACGCTTCTCGTAGAGGTGGACGGCCCAGAGTCCTCTATTTCTCCGCAGCTTGATACCATAATTGAGAGCTGTGCCGATAGTGGTGCATTAAAAGTGGTAAGGGCATCGAACAATAACGAAGCCCAGGCGATGTGGAGGGCAAGGCGAGGGCTTTCTCCTGCAATCAGGAAACTTGGATACACAGGGAAGGTAAGCGAGGATATCTGTGTTCCAAGGCATCGGCTGCCTGAGGCAATAAGTAAGATCGAGGAGATTTCTTCTGAATTTAACACCAGGATCATAGTATTCGGGCATGCAGGGGACGGAAACCTCCACGTTAATCTGCTCTTTGACATGAATGATGCCGGTGCGGTAAAAGATATGGAGCATGCGGTTGATGCACTTATGCACATGGCCGTTGCTCTCTCTGGAACCATATCAGGTGAGCATGGCATTGGTCTTTCAAAAAGGGATTTTATGAAGCTTGGCACCGGAACCGCTTCCCTTGAACTTATGAAGGGCATTAAAAAGATCTTTGACCCTTATGGTATTGTGAATCCAGGAAAAGTATTTC
>JALWJV010000274.1:5774-13502 GCA_026996955.1 Deltaproteobacteria bacterium | reverse complement strand
GGAAATGCCACTGAGGATAACTGCGGTGTCTGTGACAGCAATGCATCCAATGACTGTGAGCAGGACTGCGCCGGAGTCTGGGGCGGAGATAGCCGTATCAATGAGTGTGGGCACTGTGTGAGCGGCGATGATGCCAACTGCACACAGGACTGTGGCGGTATCTGGCACTCCCCTGAGATAGAGGTCTATTACGTAAACCAGTGTGGGCAGTGTGTAAATGCCACAACAGATGTAGGCTGTGAGCAGGACTGCGCCGGAGTCTGGGGAGGCAATGCCACCTTCGATTCCTGCGGCATGTGCGTTGGCGGCACAACAGGCAAGGAGCCATGTGAAGTCGTTATAGGAAACCTTATGTGGCAGGCAAATGACAGGGGGCCGTTCCTGTACCAGGATGTATTTGATCCAGATGGAAATAGCACATGTGACCGGATGGTTGCCTCCGGGTATGATGACTGGCGTCTTCCGACAGTGGATGAGCTTCAGAGTATATACAGTAGCTCAACGCCAAACCATCATCTTGCCGGTCTCGTTGGGCATTTAGCACCATATTGGAGCGCTGATGAATCAGATAATGGCACTGGGCAATGGGGAGTTGACTTTGCCGATAACTCAACTGCCGTTTATGTTGACCAGTCCCTTTACTATCGTTGTGTCAGGAGTGTCAGGTAGGTTGGGTTTACCTAAAAGTATTTTCTTTAACCCATGAAATGTCAGATTTGACCAGTTTTATGTTACATTTTTGTCTTGAAGAGTGGCACTGCCTTACATTTTTGTAAGGTTGTTGTTTTGATAAATTTTATCCTTTTCTATTCGTAGTTTCCCTGTAATGCCAAATCAATATATCAGATTGGGCGTTCTACCATCCCGTATGTCTTTGTTTTATTCTCAGTGCATTACAAAATTGTAATGTGTTTTCTTGCCAATTTTTTTAAGCTTGAAGCTTAAAGAACTGTTAAATCAGCAAGTTACTTATTGCTGTTTCGGTCTGGCATGTCTTCTGCAAAATTCGCTGCGGTTAGTTGTGTGATGTCCAATTTGAAAAGGGTGATTTTCGGGTAAAAGAGAATGGCTTTGACAGGGGAACGATATGGTTTTTCTGCAAAAGCCAACAAATCTGAAAATTGGCCCAAAAATAAGATTAAGGGAGAGTTGAGAAATGGCAAATATTTCAGCCGGAGATACCGCTTTTATCCTGGTTTCCGCAGCCCTGGTCCTTTTGATGACACCAGGGCTTGCACTGTTCTATGGTGGAATGGTCAGGGGCAAGAATGTCCTTGGTACCATAATGCAGAGTTTTATCATGATTGCCCTTGTCAGTATAGAATGGGTCTATATTGGCTACACCATGTCTTTTGGGCCTGATGTTGGGGGCATAATAGGCAGTTTTGTATGGTTTGGTCTCAGTGGCGTTGGTACTGCTCCCAGTGATACCTATGCCACCACGATCCCTCACATTGTTTTTATGATTTATCAGTGCATGTTTGCGGTCATTACTCCAGCTCTGATAACTGGCGCAATGGCCGAGCGTATGCGGTTTGCGCCGTTTCTTGTGTTCAGTCTTCTGTGGACTGTTCTGGTTTATAACCCGGTGTGTCACTGGATATGGGGTGGCGGCTGGCTTGGCGCAAGGGGTGTTCTTGATTTTGCAGGGGGGCTTGTGGTGCATCTTACCTCTGGTGCAGCAGCCCTTGCAGCAGCCCTCGCCCTTGGCCCGAGAAAGGGTTTCGGCAGGGAGAGTTTTATGCCCCATAACCTTCCCATGACCCTTCTTGGAACCGGCCTTCTCTGGTTTGGGTGGTTCGGGTTCAATGGCGGAAGTGCCCTTGCTGCAGATGGGATTGCAGGTACTGCATTTGTTTCAACACACCTTGGAGGCATGGCGGCAATGGCTATGTGGGTGCTGGTTGAATGGATTCACTGCGGAAAGCCAACTACACTTGGTGCTGCCTCCGGTGCAATTGCCGGGCTAGCCACCATTACCCCGGCAGCAGGCTTTGTTGGTCCCAATGCCGCTATCATCATTGGGCTTATTGCAGGTGCTGCCTGTTACTATGGTATAACACTTAAAACAACCTTCGGTTACGATGACAGTCTGGACGTTGTTGGTATTCACGGCCTGGGCGGAATTATCGGTACGATATGTCTTGGCATCTTTGCCTCAAAGGCAGTTAATCCCTCCGGGGCTGATGGCCTGCTTGCAGGCAACGCAGGCTTCCTTGGCACCCAGGTGGTGGGTGTGCTTGTTGTAGGTGTTTACGCCTTTGTTGTCTCCATGATACTGCTGAAGGTGATCGGTGCCCTTATGGGTGGCCTCAGGGTATCAGAGGAGGACGAGGAGCGCGGGCTTGACCTTGGTGAGCACAGTGAAACTGCATATAATTAATCTGTTTCCTAAAGGTAGATAGCCTGTTAGATTGATCTGCAGGGTCTGTAGGTAATTAATTAAATCCTGCTGCCGTCTAAAGTTAAACAGGCGGCAGCGGCACAGGAGATGCCAATGAAAAAGATTGAAGCAATTATTAAACCTTTCAAACTGGATGATGTTAAGGAAGCCCTGAACGAAATAGGCATCAAGGGCATGACCATCTCTGAGGTAAAGGGATATGGAAGGCAGCGTGGCCACAAGGAGATATACCGCGGTGCTGAGTACGTGGTTGACTTTATCCCAAAGATCAAGATGGAGATTATTGTCAGCGCCTCAATGGTTGAGCAGGTGGTGAATGTAGTGAGGGAAGCTGCCAACACCGGCAAGATTGGTGATGGCAAGATTTTTGTAATGCCTGTAGAGGAGGTAATCAGGGTCAGGACAGGTGAAAGGGGCGCAGAGGCCATTTAGGTTGCTGCATTTAAGAGTAATTAATGGCCAGGTCAGACATAGCCAAATACCTTTCACCCCGTCACGCCCTGAATATACTGTGGGACAGGGGCCTTTCCGGGCGTAATCTCCTTCGTGAACATTCTGCCTTTATGGACAGTTTTATATGCGGTCTGTATGAAAAGGTCCCTGAAGAGCAGCGTGCCGGCACAGCCCTGGTGGCGCTTGGCGGCTATGGAAGGCAGGAGCACTTTCCATTTTCAGATGTGGATCTCATGGTGCTCCATGATGACAAGGCCAGGGACAATGTGTCAAAGGTGGCAGATGCAGTCTTTTATCCCCTGTGGGATGCCGGGCTTGATGTCGGGCATGGCGTCAGGACCATAAAGATCTGCATTGAGGACGCCATCAATGACTTCTTTTTCAGGGTAGCACTGCTGGACGCCAGGCTGGTGTGCGGTGATGATGAGCTGGTTCATGATCTGATTCATCAATTCCGCCAGGAATTTATTGAGGGCAGACGGCGCGAGTTTGTTCAGCTCATGATGGATCACCGGCTTGAGCGTCATCAGCGTTTTGGTGACCATGCCTACCTCCTTGAGCCAAATATCAAGGAGAGCCGCGGAGGGTTTCGTGATATCCAGGCGACTTTATGGACGTCGCAGGTGCTTTATGGCATAAAAAGCATTGATGGCCTGGTGGATGCAGGGCTGATTTCCCTGAAAGAGGGCGAATCCCTCAAGGAATCCCATGATACCCTGATAAGGATAAGAAACCGCCTGCATTACGTAAGCGGACGCAAGAACGACAGGCTCTATTTTGAGTATCAGGAGGAGATTGCAAAGGCATTCCGGCACTATGACTCAAGCTCCATGCTTGGTGTGGAGCGTTTTATGGGAGAGGTCTATTCCTGCATGGAGACTGTGGGCATGGTTACAGACCTCTTCTTTGAGCATGTGGAGGATACGTTTAACCAGGGTGTTATTGCCCCTGCCCAGGAGCTTGAGCCTGGTATTGACCTTGTCTCAGGCAAGATTCACATAGCAGACAAGAGGATTCTGGAAGAACGGCCCTTCCTCCTTATGAAGGTGTTCGAACTTGCAGCCCAGAACAATGCGCTTTTGCACTACAGGGCAAAACGTGTTGTCACTGCCAGTGCAGGGCTTGCGGCAGAAGACCGTTTCAGGAAGTCGCGCCGTGTTGCAAACTCCTTTCTTAATATCCTTGAATCAGGAGATGAGTCAGGTGCCCTGCTGTGCTGTATGCTGGAGACCGGCCTGCTCAAGGCATATATCCCGGAGTTTGAGCATATCTCAGCCCTGGCGCAGCATGATGTTTATCATGTGAATACTGTTGACAGGCACGTGATCCAGACGGTTGTTGAGGCCCGCAGGGCAGTCAAGGAGCATGGCAATCTCTCATCAGGTGTCAACACACGGATACTTATGCTTGCCGCCCTGTTACACGACATAGGAAAGGGTTTGGGTGGCAGGCACGCCGAGAAGGGTGCAGAAATGGCATCTGAAATCGGCACCCGGATGGGCCTTCCTGCTGAGGACGTAGACACCTTGGTGTTTCTGGTCCGTAATCACCTCTTCCTTATTGATGTTGCCCTTCGGCGGGATCTTGAGGACGAGGGGCTTGTGCTCAGCTGCGCCAGGCGCTTGCAGAGCCCGGAACGTTTGAAGCTGCTGGTGCTTCTTACCATTGCTGATTCCATTGCCACAGGGCCAAACGTATGGAATGAGTGGAAGGCGGCTCTGCTCATGGAGCTTTTCCACAAGACCCTTCATCTGCTTGAGCAATCAGAGCTGGTTGAGCCAGGCAGGGCGCAGGCTGTCTCCTGGATGAAGGAAAAGATTGTGGAGAAGCTTGGGCAGGGTGCAGAAGATGCCGTTGCGGATTTGCCTGAGGATTATCTCCTGAGTTTTACTCCTGATGCTGTTATTCAGCATATGGAGATGCGTAAGAGCCTTAACCGCCAGGAAAACAGCATCCTGCTGGTTCCAGAGGATCGCGGGAGTTACTGGTCCATGCTCATTATGGCAAGGGACAGAACAGGTCTGCTTGCCCGTATTTTTGGTATCCTTGCCCTGCATAACATGAAGGTGTTAAATGCCCAGATTTTTACCCTGCCGGATGGTGTGGCAATAGACACCATTGATGTAAGGGGCGGCGAGGGAGAAAGTTTTGATTCTCTTGACTGGGACAGGATACGCCACCAGCTTGGACTTGCCCTGAGGCAGCGTTTCTCCCTTAGGCACAGGATTGCTGCCAGGTTCAAGACAGGGGTCTCATGCCCCATAAAGGTCAGCTCCAAGCCTGTCAGGGCGGTAATAGACAACGATACCTCTGATTTCTTTTCAATTATAGAGGTGTACGCAATAGATTATCCCGGTCTGCTCTATAATGTCACCAGTATTCTTGCTGACCTGGGTATCAATATCTACAGGGCAAAGATTGCCACAAGTGCTGATCAGGCAGTGGATGTTTTTTATGTCCTTGATTCCGAGGGCAGCAAGATTGTGGATCAGGACTATATGAATGAGATCTGTGATGCGCTTGAATATGCCGCCCGGTGCCCGGGCTGGTGATTGAAGAAGGTCTGTGGGCAGGAGTGTGTGAATGAGCGTCTGATCAGCGTGCATTATATGGAAGTAAGGTCTTTCCTGTCTATTTTTTTAGTTTAGTGGTTTTTTAGGCTGATTCAGCATGGACAGTGCGACTTACTTGTTGTATTATCAATTTTTAAAATAAATTTTTTTACAATTTTGTAAGATTATAACTGGCGAAAATGAAAATTAACCGTTATCCCTGAGAGATAACGTAAAAGCTAAGGAGGATTTTATAATGGCCAAAGAGGTTCTTGCCCTGGCAAAAGAAAAGGGCGTCAAAATGGTGGACATCCGTTTCCTGGATTTCCCTGGCATCTGGCAGCACTTCAGTGTACCAATCAGCGAGCTCGATGAGGGCGCTTTTGAGAATGGTTTCGGTTTTGATGGTTCAAGTATCAGGGGCTGGCAGCCAATTCATGCCAGTGACATGCTGGTAATTCCTGATCCTTCAACTGCAGCCATAGATCCATTCTTCGCAGAGCCAACACTGGTGCTCATCGGAGACATCTGTGACCCAATCACCCGCGAGCCTTACTCCAGGGACCCAAGAAACATTGCCAAAAAGGCAGAGGCTCACCTGAAGAATACCGGTATTGGTGATACTGCCTATATTGGCCCTGAGGCTGAGTTCTTCATCTTTGATGATGTCCGTTATGATTCAGCAAGCCACGGAACCTTCTACGAGGTTGATTCTGTTGAGGGTATCTGGAACACAGGCCGCGACGAGTGCCCCAACCAGGGATACAAGCCACGCCACAAGGAGGGTTACTTCCCTGTTCCTCCAACCGACAAGTTCCAGGACATGAGGACAGAGATGACCCTTATCCTTGAGTCCCTTGGCATTGATATTGAGTGTCAGCACCATGAGGTTGCAACTGCTGGTCAGGCTGAAATCGACATGCGCTTCAAGCCCCTGCTCAAGATGGGTGATCAGCTCATGTGGTTCAAGTACGTCCTGAAGAATGTTGCATATCGTCATGGCCGTACACTTACCTTTATGCCCAAGCCACTCTTCAATGATAACGGTACTGGTATGCACACCCACATCAGTATCTGGAAGGGTGACACCCCTGTATTTGCCGGTGACAAGTATGCCGGCCTTTCCCAGGAGGCACTGTGGGCACTTGGTGGTATCCTGAAGCATGGCCGCGCACTGTGCGCCATCTGCAACCCAACAACCAACTCTTACAAGAGGCTGGTACCAGGCTTTGAGGCACCTGTGAACCTTGCCTACTCAAGCCGTAACAGGAGCGCTTCCTGCCGTATCCCCATGTACTCTGATTCCCCCAAGGCAAAGCGTATTGAGTACCGTACACCTGACCCGTCATGTAACGGTTATCTTGCATTCTCAGCCATCCTCATGGCATGCCTTGACGGTATTGAGAACAAGATTGATCCCGGCGAGCCAATGGACAAGAACATCTACGATCTGCCTCCGGAAGAGCTTGCAAACATTCCTTCTGCTCCTGGCTCACTTGCTGAGGCTCTGGAAGCTCTCAGGGATGATCATGAGTTCCTGCTCAAGGGTGATGTATTTACTCAGGATGTTATTGATATGTGGATCGAATACAAGACAGAGAATGAGGTAAATGCCATCAATCTCCGTCCGCATCCCTATGAGTTCTTCCTCTACTACGACATTTAACAGAACCGTTCTGTTATACCCATACCAGGTGCATTAATGTTTTAATGCCCGGAATTGAGCCGTGTACTGCTTTGGCAGTCACGGCTCTTTTTTTGGTATCTGTTCAGAGGGGCCAGTGGAGTCAAAACAGGCAAGAGAAAAGAGACTTGTTAATGGCGTAAAATCGTGGCTTGGGAAACTGTCCTGCCAGGCAGCTGCCCTTGGCATGGCAGATGCGGATGTCATCGCAAGGCGGGGCGCCATTGCTGGCTGCCGTTTTCGTGTTACAGGGAAGGTGTCTCGGCTTATGCCCCTGGCCAGCAGGGAAATGATGGAGCTTGATGCCCTTGGCAGAGACGCTGCCTCAGGCACTGTCTGGTGGGCGGACTGTCTTGAGTCTCCAAAGGGCAGAATGGACAGGACCTGGTGGGCCCCTGAAGGTGGAATTTACTTCTGTATGGCCCTGTTTCCCCAGATGGACCAATCGCTCTGGTCTCTTTACGGTATTGCAACAGGTGTGGCAATTGCTGAAGCCATGCATGCAAACGGGGTAAAGGCGGAGATACGATGGATCAATGACATCCTTCTGAGGGGCCGCAAAGTGTCCGGGACTATCATGGAGGCAATTACACTCCCCAATTCAGGGGAGCAGTGGTTGGTTATAGGTACAGGGA
>JALWJV010000274.1:0-5764 GCA_026996955.1 Deltaproteobacteria bacterium | reverse complement strand
TCGTCTGTTATTCGTTCATGCATTAACGCAAATATTACGGATTTCCCGGATGATATTGCAGCTTCAGCCACATCCCTGATGCTTGAAACCGGCAGGGAATGGGATACTGATAGCCTTGGGGCGGAGATTATTGCAAGGCTGGGCTGGAACCTGGGGCTGATTCATCACTGGGATGCTCAAAGGAGTTTGGATGCAGATTGGCCTGAATCTGTGACTGGCCGGTCATGCATGTCTGAACATGGCAAAGATGAGTGCCCGGTTATAACTGTCTGGCGCAAGTTGACCAGTTGTGTTGGTCGGAGAATCAGGTACGGTCTTGATCTTGAAAAATTTCCTGGAGAAAGAGGCCAATGCATTGATATCGCCCCGGATGGCAGGCTCATGGTGAAGGACGAGCAGGGTGAGATTATTCTGCTTGATTCCGGGGAGATACGGTATGATTAATAGCTATAAACTTTTACATACCTATATTGAGCGTTTCAAAATATGAAAAATTGTTTTTTCAACGATATTAAAAGGAGTTATGTCAATAATAGCTTTCCAATTTTGAAACCCTTCGGGATTGCCGTATTTACTGCATCTCCTTTGTCAGTGGAATTCCCCTTTCGCGGATATGCAGCAAATCCGACAATCGCTCAATATAGGTGTCTCATGGTACAAGCAGCTTGAATCCAGTTTTCTCGTCAGGAAGGCGCGCTGCATCTGTGCCTGTCAGCTCAAAGATAATCACCTCCATAACGTGCCAGACCCTTACTCCACGCCTGACACAGCCTGTAACAGTATGGTCGCCTCTGCCACATGCCAGATGCATGTGAAGCATGGGCCTGCCGTCTTCATCAGGAAACAGTGTGCCTGTGCCGGTAACTTCCCGGACGTTATCAGTAACAAGCTCCATGGGGACAATGGGGCTTTTCCGGCCATGTTCCGGGCCAGTAACAAGCCTGCTTCCCTCATCTGCGCCCCCAAGGGCAATAAGCGCTGCACAGCGAATGTTTTCTTCCTGCGCGAGTCTTTCTATACACTCATGCAGTATGTCGCCATCTTCCAGGCGTACTATAAATACCCTTTCCTGTGATGCGGTTGAATATTTCATGGCAGTCCTCAAATCCGACAATTGCTCAATCCAGGCATAAATATCCTGAACAGTAACACAATAGAATGAGCATTTTGAAACGCTTAACTTAGGTATTATACTGTACAATTATGACAGCTCCTCCCAATGACTGCAATCCGAATCTGGTAAAAATAGACCTTGACGCATTGACTCATAATGCAAGAGCGCTCTCGGCCCTGGTTTCTGAAACTACGCAGCTTATGCCAGTGGTTAAATCCGATGCCTATGGACACGGTCTGCTTGAGGTGAGCCGCAGGCTGAAAAATGAAGACAATATCTGGGGACTTGGTATTTCCACAATCAGCGAAGCTTACACCCTGCGAAGGGCAGGAATAGATGGCAGGCTTTTTCTGCTTTCCGGCTGTTTCCCCGGTGAAGAAGATGCTGTAATGGAGCTTGGCCTTACAGTTGGCGTGGTGTCTGTACAGATGCTGAATGACCTTCAACAGGCTGCTTTTGGGAAATCCGTACAGATTCCCATACACGTTAAGGTTGATACCGGCATGGGCAGATACGGCCTTGAACCAGAAGATGCGCTGCAGGTGGTTTCAGAACGTAAAAAATGGCCTGACCTTCTGTTTCAGGGGCTGTACACCCACATGCCTGTTGCAGACCAGAGGGATGATCCATTCAATCTCAGGCAGATTCAATCATTTGAATCTCTTATCCGTAGCATGCGCCTTTGCGGTTGGGAGCCGGAATACATTCACATGGCTAATTCAGCCGGGCTTGTAAACTTTCCTCAGGCGCGTTTCAATCTTGCGCGCCCTGGAATCGGTATTTACGGACATGTGCCTGGCCAGAAGTCGTCAGCCTCACCAGAGTTAAAACCGGTGCTTTCCTTTGAAAGCCGCATAGCCAGTGTCAGGGCAATGGGTGCCGGTACATTGATAGGCTATGGCCGCATGGGCAGGCTTGATAAAAATTCTCTGGTAGCCGTAGTTCCCGCAGGTTATGATGACGGCTATATGCGCTCCTTATCAAACAGGGGAAAGATCCTTGTAAAGGGCGTGCAGTGCAATATATTGGGTACAATCTGTATGAAGGCATTTATGGTGGATGTCTCTGCCGTGCCCGATGTGGCAGTTGGAGACAGGGTTGTTATGATAGGCAGATCAGGTGAGTGCAGCATTACTGCTGATGAGCTTGCTTCCCGGGCGGGTACCATAAGCTATGAACTGATGTGTCTTATCGGGAGCAGAAACAGACGAATCTATTTGCCTGTGCAATAGAACTACAGGGAGGAAATTGTGTTCGGGATAGGCGTTCCGGAACTGATACTTATACTGGCCCTTGCCCTGATTGTGCTTGGTCCTGACAAGCTGCCCCAGGTAGCAAAACAGATAGCCCGCTTCATAGGTGAGCTCAAGAAGGCGTCTGAAGATTTCAAGAAACAGATGGACGTGGAGGGGCTTGACGATATTCGTGAACTTAAGGAGATGGCTGACTTAAAAAATCCCCAGACCTGGAAGAAAAATTTTGAGAGGCTTGTGGACCTTGATTCAGATGCTGAGCTCGCCCATCCACTGGCTGGTGACAAGACTGACGGTAAAAAATCTGATCTTCCCGGCGGGCTTGGGGATGAATGGAGCATTGCTGGTGGACATGGAGGTGACAAGCAGACAGGGGGGGAAGATGCGGATAAATCAGCAGAGTCCAAGAGGGAGGCAGAGGCCCGGGACGGGCATTCGTCTGAATTCTCTTATCGTGATGTGACCAACCCTGACATTGATTATTCCCGCCTGGAGAGCAGCAGTGGGGACAAGGGTAGCGAGCAGGAAGATTTAACCGATTCTGATAATCAGGATAACGGTTCAACCCGGAAAAGATAATGACGGCAAATTCACTTCCGGTAAAGGCACATCTTGGCGAGCTTCGCCACAGACTCATAGTTTGCGCCATAACGCTTGCTGTATCATTTGCCTGCTGTTACGCGGTTTCAGAATATCTGGTTGATCTTCTTTTTCTGCCTGTGAGGCAGGGGCTTCCACAGGGAAGCCGCATGGTGTTTACAGCCCTTACCGAGGGCTTTATGACATACCTTAAGGTGTCATTCTGGGCGTCTGTGGTGATAACTGCCCCGGTATTCCTTTATCAGTTGTGGAAGTTCATCTCACCAGGTCTGCTTCCGCCGGAACAGCGTGTTATGCGCATAATTATAGTAACCGGGACGCTTCTCTTTGCTGCAGGTGGAATATTCGGTTACTGGGTGATTGTTCCAGTGGTTATCTCCATAATGATGGGATATGCAGGGGATAATCTGCAGGCAATGCCACGGCTGCAGAACTATCTGTTGTTTGCGCTGAAATCCATCTTTACCTTCGGGCTGATTTTTGAGATACCATTTCTTATGACAATGGCAGGGAGAAGCGGCATTATCTCTCCTGGATATTTCCGGAAAAATCGTAAATTTGCATACCTTGCCCTCTATTTGCTGGCAGTGATGATGGTGCCTGCAGATATCTTTTCCCAGCTTCTTCTGTTTCTGCCGCTGGCTGCGGTTTACGAGTCCGGTATCCTTATGGGGAGGATATTTGAACGAGGCAATAGCAGAAATGTCACGTTAGAAGGTAAGACGCATAATTAGGTTGCAAAATACAGGAATAAAACAATGCCAGGAAACAGTTTTGGAGATTTTTTTCGCATAACCACATGGGGTGAGTCCCATGGTCCGGCCCTTGGAGTGGTAATTGATGGGTGTCCCCCAATGCTACCGCTGTCTGAGGAGGTGATACAGGAGGCGCTTGACAGGAGGAGGCCTGGAAAGGGCGGAGTGGCCGAGACAACCCGAAAGGAACCGGACAGGGTTGAGATCCTTTCCGGAGTTTTTGAAGGAGTTACCACCGGCACACCCATTTCTCTGATGATCCGTAATAAAGATGCACGCAGCAAGTCATATTCGGATCTCGCCCGTCTGTTTCGTCCTGGACACGGTGATTTTACATATTTGAAACGCTACGGCATCCGGGATTACCGGGGAGGTGGCCGGTCATCCGGGCGTGAAACAGCCGCCAGGGTTGCAGCCGGCGCGGTTGCCCAGGTCCTGCTCGACAGGTTGGGGATTGAAGTTGTTGCATATACTGTTGCCCTGGGCAGCATATCCACTGAGAAGCGCAATCTTGAAGAGATCAGGCAAAATCGCCTGTTCTGCCCGGATAATAATGCGGCAGAGCAGATGGATGAGCTTGCGGCTGCTACCCGAAAAGAGGGTGATTCCCTGGGAGGAGTAGTGGAGGTTATGGCAACCGGTGTGCCTCCTGGCGTGGGAGATCCTGTATTTGATAAGCTTGATGCCGAAATAGCAAAGGCACTTATGTCAATAGGCGCAGTAAAGGGGGTTGAAATCGGTGCCGGGTTCAGGGCAGCCAGGCTCAAAGGTTCTGAAAATAATGATCAGATAGGGCCTGAGGGTTTTATGGGCAACAATGCAGGTGGGATACTTGCAGGAATATCAAATGGGGAGCCAATAGTTGCCAGGGCAGCTGTCAAACCCATACCTTCAATTTCCAAAGAACAGGATACCATTGACATAGATGGTAACCCGGTGAAACTTAAGGTTGGAGGCAGGCATGATATTTCTGCCATTCCCCGGATAGTTCCTGTGTGTCAGGCAATGATACGGCTGGTCCTTGCTGATCACATGCTTCGCACCAGTGCCTTGATGCGGGAAAAGACAGACTTCTAAGTTTTGAACAGGTTTTTGAAATGACTAAACTTGAACAGAGTCCGGCAGGACGCAGCCCCAGGGTAGGGATTGTAGGCGGCAATGGCCGCATGGGTAAATGGTTTACGCGTTTTTTTACTGATGTCGGGCTGGACGTGACTGTTTCTGATGTTGATACGGATATTACCCCGGCTGATATAGCCCGGACATGTGACATAATAATTCTATCCTTGCCCATGGAGATATTTCCCAAAGTGGTCAGGGAGATAGGAATGCTTGTTCCGGAAGAGTCTCTGCTTACTGACTTCTGCTCTCTCAAGGAGAGGCAGGTTGAGTGTATGCTTGAGAACTCGAAATGCAGTGTGGTTGGTACGCATCCGCTTTTTGGACCCGGCGAGGATAGTATAGAGGGGCGCAGGGTTGCCATATGTCCCGGGCGTGGAAAGCGCTGGCTGTCATGGTGGGAGGGTTTTTTCCGGCATCATGGTGCAAGGACTACAATATTTCCGGCAGATGAGCACGACAGGAGCATGGCCTGGGTTCAGGCGCTTAATCATTTTATCCTGCTGTGCCTTGGTAAGGCACTTGAAGAGGACGGTATTGATCTTAACCAGGTTTTTGAACTTGCCACGCCAAGTTTTGAGAGGCAACTTCACATTGTTGCCAGACTCTGTTTTCAGGACCCGGAACTCTATGCAACCATCCAGATGAGCAACCCTTATACGGATACTGCCATCAGGACATTCAGCAAGTACGCCCAGATGCTCAAGGACATCCTTAATCGAAGAGACAGAGCAGCATTTGTCTCAATGTTCAGGGAAGTTCAGGAGCTGGGCCCATATCTCCTGGAACATTTTGAAAAAGAAGAAAAAAGCAGGAAAAGATAAAGGCGTTTCTGGAGCTGCAGCCTCCCTGCCTGCATGGGCAAGGCAGGAGGAGGGCGGAGCTGTTTTGCTGGTGCATGCTGTCCCAAGGGCTTCGCGTAC
>JALWJV010000273.1 GCA_026996955.1 Deltaproteobacteria bacterium | reverse complement strand
GCGGACATAACCTCCGCCCCAGCCACCGTTTCCAGACCATGCGCCTCCACCGCTTCCAAGAAGTGAGGGACGCTTGGGATCGCCATAGACAGGATTGGCAAAGCCACCCGCGCCACTGTAGCACGCACCGGTCCCGCCATAGGAGCCGCCACACCCGTGAACAGAGCCGGGAAGATCACCAAGGGTGCGCCCGCTCTCACCGGATACGCCTCCGGCATAACCCCTGCCGCTTACGTCTATGGCACTCCCCTCCTCAACTACGATACTCCCTGCATCTATCGCCAAACCGCTCTCACTTGCCACGGGATGAGTAAGAATAGAGCCGCCGGTTAGACGAAGGGTGCCGGATATTACTATGGGGGACTGGGCGATGACTCGGGCACCATTCTGGAGGGTAATGGATGAAAATTCATGGCCTGCGGGGAGGACCATGTCTGTGAAGGGGGAGTCAGGCCCGCGACCGTTTATAACCAGCTCGCCGCCAGTCTCCTCCTCTTGGAGCAGGAATATGGTCCCGTCTGCGCCGTTTCCATAGTTGCCCGCACCTCCTGTAGCAGTAAGGGATGCGAGTTCAAAGGTGGAGATGTCCAGATACCTTATGGCGATCCTTCCACCGCCACCACCGGTATGATGGCCGTTCCCGCCGCCATCCGCAGAGATAGCGCCGCCACCTGAAATGCTCCTTACGGATATATTTATACCTCCACCGGAGCCGTCCCCGGATGCCGAGCCAGAGCTAATGCCGCCGTTTGCCCGTATGGCGCCGTCCACTGCAATATTGATGGCATCAAGGAGCACAAGCCCTCCGCCGTCACCACCGTTTCCAGCCCATGCGCCTCCGCCGCTCCCAAGGTCCATGGGGTTTGTCAGGTCCCCGTAAACCGGGTTGGGCGAGGTTGCGCTTCCACTGTAGTGGCCGCCTGAGCCGCCGTAGCTGCCGCCGTTACCATTTCCTGAACCAGGGGCGAAGCCCACCGTATGGGCGATTTCACCAAGGCCGCTCCTTCCCCCGCCAAGATATCCCCTGCCTGTTACGTCAATGCTGCTTGCAGCATCTATGGCAAGGCTCCAGAGGGAGAGGTTCAGGCTGAACTGCTGGGAATCCGTGGTCTCAGAATGGGCAAGCACAGCCCCATTCAGGAGTTCCACGTTGTGGAAACTGTGTGGACCATTGATTATGACAGTGCCTCCATCAACCCGTATGTTCAGGTTGTCATAGGAGGTGTCCCCGTCTTCAATCACCGTGCCGTCAGGTATCACTGTCCACCGGGTGCCGGCGCTGAAGGTGACAGCCTCATCCGCTGTGGTGATCCCGTCAGCATCCACAGGCGCAGGCTCACGGTTTCCTGCCCTGTCCACGCCAACTGTGTAAAATTCATATACACCGTCTCCTCCCATGCGGGTGGAGTCGAATTGAATGGTGCCGGTACCGCCATCTTCCGGGTAATACCTGCCGTCTCCACTGCCATCAGCGCCGGTGTAGAGGTTGAAGGAGCCGATCCCGTCACGCCTGAAATAAAGCTCCACGTGATCCAGGTCATCAACGCCCGAGGTAACTTCATAACTCACCATGGTCACAGCCGAAGAACCCGGGTCAGTAAGACCTGTAACCTCTGTCTCAGGGGGAGTGATGTCAGCATCGGTGATGATGATATCAACCGGGACCCCTTGTCCCTCATTGCCCTGGGCATCCGATGCATATGCGTGAATCTTTACCTGGGGTTCCTGCACACCAAACGGTATGGTGAAGCTGAACGTGGCGTTTGCACTTGGTGCTGCCGGATCAACCGTGCGGGAACCGGAGAAGTCAAGCGCGCCGGAAGTCTCGTACCAGATCCGGGTGACCCCTACCGCATCGGTGGCAGATATCCTTATCTCCACCGTATCGCCGAAGTTATAAGGCGTCATCTGGGCGGGAGAGGTTATGGTCACAGCAGGTGCAGTCTTATCAACCACGTTGAGGACACGGCTTACCTGCTCTGAGACCTTGCCGCTGGTATCCTCGGCCCATGCCCTGATCACAATATGGCCCCCTATGGCCGCAGTAGGTGAAACCGTAAAGGTGAAATGCTCTGTGGTGGAACCTGCAGGGGGAGAGACCTGGTGGGAATCGGAGTAGGTGGTTTCGCCTTCGGTCTCCACGTGTACCCTGGTCACCTCTCCGATGGCGTCATCGGCCCTTACCGTAATGGAGACATTCTCCCCCCTCTCAACCTCAAGTGTCCCCGTGGGGCTTACGATCTGGACAGAAGGCGGGGTATCCTGACCCGTGTCAACGGTAACAGGGACCGAGAGGGCAGGGGCCCCTGGGTAATAGACGCTTATCCGGGTGTTTCCATCCCCCCGTGCCTCCACTACGCCTGAAGAGGTGACGCTTGCCACGCCAAGATCACCAGAGGCAAAGGAGATACCGCCTGAAATGGCATGGGAGCTTCCGTCACTGTAATGTCCGGTTATGGAGAGCTGGACCCTCTGGCCTATGGAGATGAGGTCAACAGAGGCGGGCTCCGCGCTTATAGAGACCAGGGTAACAATGTTGACATTAACGGGTATGGTCTCCTGGAACCCTCCATAGCCTACAGTGATATTGGCGGTCCCAGAGGAAAGGGCCACAACTCTTCCCCTGGCGCTCACAGAGGCCACGGCCGGATCACTCGAGGAGTATGTGGCCTCTGTTGTGAGTTCAGCACTGCTGCCGTCATGGTAGTGCCCGGTCACAGAGATATCCCCGAATGCATTTGCGGTATCAAAACTCATGGAGGCCGGGGTCACCTCAATACTGTCCAGCACCGGTGGGGCAGGGACAGTGGCTGTGGCCGCGGGACTCGCATCCCTTGACCGGGTAAAGTCATAGGCAACTGCCTGCAGCGTATCGCCTTCGGACGCCTCGATAACCGCCTCAAACTTACCTGAGGCGTCGGCAGTAACACTCACCACAAGGCCAGTGGCAATATTGGTCACATCCACCCTTGCACCAGGTACGGTTGTACCCTTCAGGGTTGCCACCTGGTTTACCGGCCACGAGACAGAAGAGATAGCCGGGGCATCAGGCGGGGAGCCCGAGGGTGCCTCCATGATGGTAAACTCAAGTATGGAGGCCGCATCGTTCAGGTCATTTGATATGCCAAGCCTGTTGGTGGCCTTGAGATAGATTCGGTGATCACCCACTCCAAGCCCTGTGGTATCAAGGAGCAGGGGGGCAGTTCCTGAATAGATGGGTGCCCCGGTTGTGGTGTCAAGAAAATATTCAACTGAGGCAATCCCTACCGGGTCCTCTGCCTTTCCGTTTATGAGCAGGCTGTCACCTTCAAGGAGCTTGGTGCCATCTTCCGTGCCCTGGAAACTTACCACCGGCATGTTGGGGTTATCCACCAGGTTGAATTCATAAGTTGCCTGGCCTGTCTGGCCAAGGCCGTCTTCTGCAACCGCAACCACCCTGTGATTCCCAAGGGCAAGCTCCAGCGTTCCTAAACTCCCCTTGAATGGGGCAAGATTAACGACCCTGAAGGGCTCGGATGCTCCGTCAAGGAAGTACCTCACCTCCCGCACCCCGCCTGTAACCACTGGCTCAAGGGATATGGATATCCCGTGTAGCACCTCTCGGGGAAGGTCATCCTGCAACCTTATTGTGGGAGGATCAGCGGAGTCTGCAAGGATGATGGACAAGGTGGCATCCTGCCCGTTTCCTGCCATGTCATAGGCAGTCCCACGCAACTGGTAGCTGTGCCCTGGGACGAGGCCAGAAGAATCTATGGAGAAGATAAAGGGTGGCCTGTCACCTGAAAACACGGTCTTCTGATCAATCAGCCTGTACTTGGCGCCATCCTCGTCCAGGTCCTTGATCCTGAGCTCAACACGCGCCACACCGCTCCCCTGGTCAGAAGCATAGGCATTGATGCCCACAATCTGGCCTGGGAGCACCTGGTTCGGGTTCACAGGAGGCTCCACGGAGAGGGTGAGGGTGGGGGATGTCTGGTCATCAGCCCCACTTCCGGTTGTGGTAAAGGTGCTGTTCCACGTGTTGAACAGGGCGTTTCCCTGGGTGTCCAGGCAGTCCTGGGTAATCACAACCGTATATTCGGTGTTGGGGGCAAACCTGTTCGTATCTCCGTCGTGTACCTGCCATACGGCAACTGTTTTTTCCCTTGGGGTCCCCTCGAAAAGTTTGCTTGTACGGACCTGGCCAGGGACAAGGTTTCCTGCCGGGTCGTACACGTTGAAGCTTCCCCCTTGGCCCGTGGCTATGGTGCCTTCCCTCATGGGCTTACTGAAAAAGGCCGTTACGGCAGAATCAATGCTTACGCCCAGGGCGTTTGGCCCAGGAAGCACGTTAACAGTGGGGATTCCTGCCGGGGCTGCCTCCTCAGGCTGGAACTGTCCCACCAGGCACCCCTTGTTACCAACCAGTACCTGGAGGGTAATGTTCTGATCAGATGTGCCCACACATGATGAAATTTCACCACTTTCAGATGGGATCACCGTAAAGCTCTCACTCACCGTGTCTCCTGGCCTGATATGGTCAAGTGCCCTTGTCTCCCCTCCTGTGATATCTTCACATTCAGGCTCTCCTGTATCGTTCAGAATACAATGGGAAAGCCTGGCATCTGCTCCCACGTCAAGCTCAAGGCTTGCGTACATGGCAGTAAGCTCCCCTGTATTGGTGATCTCCACTGTAAGGTCATAGGGGACTTCCGCTTCCACGTAATCCGGGTGGGTCACCCTGACGTTGAAGGTTGGGGGGCCCTTTACCTCTACCTCTGAAAGGGCGCTGCCGTTAAAGGGAATAGGGTCGTCAATACCAGGTCCTGTAACCAGGCCGCCAAAGTTGACCCTGACCCTTTTGGTGCCGATCTCATCCCCTCTGATGACAAACTCTTTCTCTACCTGCCCCGGCTGATCCGCACTTCCAGGGAGAATCTCGTTGAAGGAGGCCACGCCGTCTGCAGGGAGGATGCTTGATAGCCCCTGATCCGGGAACTCAAGGCTTGCTTTGACATCCTTCAGGGTGAAAATACCCGAGGTGTTCATCAACAGGAACCGCACGCTGAAAAATTCCTTCAGGCTCCTGATGTTTCCTTCGATTACCAGAACACCTGGTATTGATATGGCAGGCCGGCCAGGAGGTCCCGGCAGGGGCGTATCAAAAACCACCACCTGTACTGGCTGAGGCTTGGGCCTGCCGCCGCTGCCGTCATCCCCAAATTTCACCCTGATCTTTTCATATCCATTGGGTTCATCTTTGGGCACAGGCACGGGTAGGGATATGTGTACGGGTTTTTTCCTGACGGTGAGTACTAAATCAAATGTTGAGACATTATAATTTTCTGGATCATCCAGATCGATTACGCCGTCGCTTACGAGCTGTTCCACCTCCTCCACTGACAGCCGTTCAGTTTTGACTTTTGACACCACTATTGAATCCAGAGAGACCTGTGTAATTGCAAGGTCTTGGGATACGGTGTGTCCGGCCTCATCCTGTGCTGTCACCGAAATGGTGTTTACAGAGTTCTTGTTGAGGGGGATGTTCAGGTCAAACTCGCCGCCGCTGTCCGGTAGTGCCTGGCTTGCAGAGCCCGCCGGGCCCTTGACCGTTACTGTAATTTCAGCCACTGAATTACCACAGTGAAAAATGGAAAAAACAGCAGCAAGTATGAAGGTAACAATAATTAAGCTGCTGTGCCTAATCCTTGAGAAGTTGCAAAGTATATTCATGGCATCATCCTCATCAAGGCAGGATCTGTACTGTAACAAGCCCAGCAGGGACATCGGATATCTGCCAGGTCCCTAATGCATCGGTAATGGCAAACTTGTCCGTACCTACTAACTCCACACGTATCCCTGAAGCCGGATAGCCGGTTGTCCTATCCACAAGTATGCCACTTATGGCGCCTGTTTCAGGAATTTCATCAATACTTACACGCATTACATTCACTGGCGAAGAGGCTCCGGTCAGTACTTCGCCGTCCCGAACGATACTTGCCGTTGCCCGTATATGATTCAGGCCCATTTCAATGGGTATTGTTGCGGAAAAAGTTCTGTCTTCTACTGAAACCTGGGTAGCAGACCCATTGACAAACAGTTCTACAGTGGCAACACTTCCGTCACTAACCACACCTTTAACCTCAATTTCGTCAAAGACAGTTTTCAGTCCATCAACGGGGTTTACTATCTTAACTATGGGAGGCGCTGCCTTCTCAGGGGGTTGTGGCGGAAATTCATGCCCTTCCGGCGGCTGGAATCCGGGTATTGTCACTTCAAAATTCTCATAAAAAGTCACTTCGCCCGGACTTACAGCAGTCGTTAACGGTGGGGGCGGATCAGGCTGGACAATCTGGGGCAGTTCCCCGGAAACTTCCAGCGGCACCTCATCTGGCAGAAATGGTAGCGGATCTGTAAAGGTTTCCCCATCTTTTTTTAGAAAAACCCTGTACGTCCCGCTCTGATTCCCATGGCGAATCAGAAGACTAAGCTCTTGAGGAAAATCCGGAAGCGAAAGGGCTGGCAAATGAAAGACACCAAGTGCATCTGTCTTGGTCACCTGAACGGTTCCACGATCTTCACATGAAACAATAGCCCCGATAAGAGGTTCTCCTGTTTGAGAATCTACTATGCGTGCAGAGAGGCCGAATATGTGGTGATGGAACCCGTTACCGTCAAACCAGATCAGTCCACGCTGATCGGCGGTGAGCCTCAGCTCTCCAGGCCTGTCAAGCCCACTTACTATGGTATGCAGCGACAGGTAGGCCTGATCGGCAAAATGTTTCGGGAAAGTTAGATCATTCAAAGGAACCGCATAAATTGCGCCATTATTATAATCTGCAAAATAAACTATATAATTATCATCAACATCAATCCCTGTAAGGTCTGAAAATATATCGGTATCCTGCAACAACTTCTCTACATAATGTGAAGGAGTAACTCTAAAAATCTTGTCTCCCGAGGTGAGAAGCAGATCCCCGCTTCCGGTTAAGCACATACTGGTCTTGTTGGTTATTTCGATCTGCGGCGCCTTGGCCACGGTATGAGCCACATAATGTGCTGGATTTTCCGGAATTCCTGTGGGTGGAATTACAAGTTCCTTTAAAGAATTGGCATAAAGATCTGTTATGAATAATTTTTCGTCTCCTGCCCACCCGGCTGTCATGGCCTGGACAGCACAGGGCCTGGCATATCCAAGCATACTGCTGAAATAGTTAACAGTGCCGAAGAGGCTGCGATTTCCAAACTTATCCCACCTGAATATCCTGCCCCCAAACCTGTCATCACTTGCGGCATTATCCGCATAGACATTTCCCAGGGAGTCAATGGCAAGGCCAACCTGATGAGGATCCTTGAACTGGCAATAGTACAGCTCATGGAGCATATCGTTTTTGACGCTGTAAATGGTGTTGGTGAAGGGAAGGCTGGCCAAGACATCACCGGTTGCGTAGTTGGTAGCAAGGCTCACAGGCAGCCTGGGCCTTTCAAAGGGTTTTGGAACATAGATATTATCAGGGAGGCTCAACTTGCTCTTTTGAAATTTGAGGGCCTTTAAGACCTTTAATGCCCTGTCAGTGTAAGTTTTTATAAAGGATATCTGCTCTGCAGCCGGAGGACATGCAAGGCTGATAAGTTGCTCAACCCAGAATTCTCCTTCATTCCATGTCTGTGCGGCTACCTGGGATTTGCCTATGATCCTTATGGCCTGAATCCTGTAAACATTATTGCCCTCAGGCGGATTGGCATCGTAAAAGACCAAGGGGGACTGGTCATGATCAGGGCCAGTGGCAAATGGTCCGTATGGACTGTTTTCCTTGCCCACCGCAAGTGGTACAATCTTATTTCCAGGGCTCCAACGCCACAGCTTGTAGTAGTAATGGAGGTTGTCCGATTTGCCAGGTCCGCTGTCCCCTGGAGACCGATTGAAAAATATCCTCACATACCTGCTGTTGTCGTCAAGGGTTCCCAGCTCGAGCTTTACGATTGTAGGCGGTTCAGGTTTATATGAGTCTATAAGTTTGTCCAGGAGCTTGTCCAAAACGAGAAACATGATGTTTTGGATGCAATTTTCTGCCTGTGCCTTAAAATCAAGGGGGCTTAACAGGTACAGCAACATACTTTTGCCATACCCCTTTAGTTTGTTAAGAACGGCAGCCTTTTGTGCCTCGGCCTTCATGGTTGGCCATGCCTTCTGGAACCCCTTCTCAATACTCTGCTGGACCCTTTGATAGTTTGCCCTTGTGGTCTTTTCCCAGAAGAAATTCATGAAATTTTCCCTGGCCTTGTGTAAGACCCCGGGGCTTGAGAGGGTAAGGCTTCCATCTTTGACAAACCCTGTAACTACACCCTGAACATCATCTTTGGTCAAGTCTGCTAACTTTTTAGGCACCCCCTTTCCCAGTTCGCAAAGGACCGTGGCCCAGGGTTTGTCTGCACCGTAAGGGTATGGAGGATCATCATCTGAAGCGCAGGGGTAGTGGCGAACAGTCACCTCGGTGACAAACGAAAAGGAATCTCTTTGAATATTATCAGTGATATCCAGCTTGATTTCATACACTCCCACTGCATCTGGTGTGAAATATGCCAGGCACGAGCTGTGATCTTCCAGGGACGCAGTGCTTTTCTTGGGCCTTTTGGTTATGCTCCACCTGTACTCCAAGGTCTCACTTCCGGGATCAGCCGGACTTCCTGCACGAAGTTCAAAGCTTCTTCCCAGATAGCGATCCAATTTTGACCGCAGGGGACGTCTGCTCGTAATCTGAATATCATACGGCGCGCTGTCCTGGGTCCCATCGTTTACAATGAGTCTTACGGTGTACTGTCCGGTGGCATCCGGTGTAAAGGTTATGTGCTCTCCATTTCCCCCCAGCAGATTTTTGTAACTCTTATCAGGTTTCTGGATTACATCCCACTTGAAGATAAGGAAATCATTTTCAGGATCACTACTGGTTGAGCCGTCAATCACAATACTTCTGCCAAGATAAACAACTCTTTCGTGATATCCAGCATCTGCCGTTGGCGCCTGCCCCGACGCCATGGCCCGAAACGGGCTTATTGCAACTGCTAATGAGACAATTACAGCAACTATAAAAGATATGAGAACTTTTCTTGATGAAAACATTGCCAGGTCCTTCCTCATCATTCCGAACTCCTTTCCAAAATCTGCTGGTTCAGCCATGCTGGATCAACAGTTTTGCCTGCGGTAACGAGAAGGGTTACGGACATTAACTGTGCCTGGAGGGAATTTAATGGGGTATCGGCAACGATTTTCGTGGGTTCAGGTGAGAGATTCTTGCCCTGGTTAAACAGAAGTATGAATAGAGCAGACTCTGGGGCATCCGGATCCTCCCATGCCCTGTCAACCGCGCTCTGGATGGCGTGGAGCCACTCTATCAAGTTGGGGCGGCCACCATCCCATTCCCATAGATACGTATAACTGAAAAGCAGTTCACCAAGCGTAGTTGTTTCACCCGTGATAAGGCCCTCGGCAGTTTCACGGATTCCCTCTTGTTTCACACTGGTATAGGGCGCTCCTTTCACCTTGGGATTTATCTGGTTCCCGTATTCATCCAGGACCCCGATATCAGGCCCGCCCACCAGGAGATAGGCATCTCTTACAATTTTTTCCGCATCTTCAAGGGAATTAATGGAATCAAATGCCGTGATACCGCGGCCCAGAAGGCTGCTTAAACTCACTGCAGGCGCATCTGAGGGCTGGAAGACGAGTGATTTTGTCTCAATTGCTCCCAGTTCAATATTTTCTCCTGGAGCCACGGTCAGCGAACTTGACCTTAACTCATGGTTCGGTGCATTTATGAGAACGGTCCACTCCCCGGCAGGAACGTCGCTGAAGGAAAAGCACCCTTCACTATCCGTGGTGGTTGAAAATGATGTCCCCTGGATACTGACAATGACCCCCTGGAGGGGGGTGCCGGATTCTTGGTCTATCACTGTGCCGGACAAAGAACCGTTACCTCCGGTAACGCTGAAGCCAACCATGGAAACGGCTTTCTCTCTGTTGGTGGAGAGCACTACGGAGCGCTGTCCAACGCTTGCCGAATCATCAACCGTAATGTTTGCCACCGCACTATGGGCATCTACTACGTTCAAGCTGTTAACATGGATCCCTTCTCCAAAAGAGGCCGTGGTTACGCCGTCTTCAAAATGGGTCTTAAAGTCTCCGGTTTCCATGCCTGTAATATGAATATCAATCGTCTGGCCACGTTTTACGGATGCAGGGGATAATGAGGCAATAAGAGAAGTGGAAAGTGATTGTTGCTGCACCTGGCCGGATGCACTGTTAACTGATCCTGAAATGGTTACCATGCGGTTAAGAGTCGGGCTTTCCACGGGATTAACCAGGAGCTCCAGGTTTTGTTCCGTATTATTGCCTGACGCCTCCACATCATTTACCTCAACCGAGAGAGTTACCGGGGCTGAAGAGGCCTTTCCGTCACTGGCGGCAAACTGTATTTGGTATGTCCCTGACTGTTCATAGTCCGGCGCGAACATAAAGGTGTTTGATGCAGGAACAAACAGGGCATTTGCCGGGAGATTTTCAGCAGAAACGGTTACTATATCGTTGTCCGGGTCTGTTGCGTTGATATGGATGGTTATTGATTGACCTTCATCCACGGTTACCGGACTGACCGGGTCAATTACAGGGGCACGATTTATGTCGTCAACCTCTATAGTTATAGTTTTTGAGCTGGTAAGTCCAAGGTCATTTATGGCCTTGAATGCCACGGTGTACAGGCCCTGCTGACTGTGATCAGGTGTGAAAATAAAGGTTCCCTCGGACGTTGGGCCACTGGTGGAGGTGAAGGTCGCGTTTTTTACCAGGGGATATGCACTCAGCCTGACATCTCGCCCGTTATTGTCCGTGGCATTTACCTGTACCGTAAGCCTTTCCCCCTCGTTGAGCCTGTAACTTGTTGGAGAGACGTTGATCTCGGGGGGCTGGAATTCTCTTTGGACCACCGTGATCTTCACTGTATCAGGGTCACTGGCATAGCCTCCATTGTCCTGCACAACCAATCTGAATGTATAAGTTCCCACTGGCAGTCTTATTTGCGGATATGCAACGTCATCCGGATCAACGGGGTTCCCGCTGCCACCGGTGACATCGGTCCAGACGTATGAGGTAATTTCGCCGTCGGGATCGAAAGATTGGGAGCCGTCAAGGGAGACGAAAACATGGTCCTGCCAGAGTGGGATTTCTATGGTCTGGTCTGCCCCTGCCTCAGCAACGGGTCTTTGGTTCCCGCTGGTTAGGCTGCCAAGGCAGTGGATAGTGTACGTAAAGACTGTTCCAGCAGGTCTCTGGAACCTGATCCTGAACTTAAGACTCTCCCCGGGCGCAAGCCTTCCGCCCCTTAATGCCAGGGCAAGGTCAATACCATCAAAATCCCCGTCCTTGTCCATGTCAGGACAGTCATCGAGGCACTGTTCCTTGCCGAAATTCGAGGCAATCTGGCCTGGGGCCGCCTCTTTCCATTCATAATAGTACTTTCCATAAGGGCCTGTACCGTACCCCCCAAGGGCATCAGGCATGGTTACATCCTGGTAATCGGTGCCATTTATGTTGATCACGGCATGTAACGGAAATATTATGGATTGATTAGAGGTGTTTGAAATAGTGATCTCTGCAGTGCTGGTAATGACCCTGGTGGTCCTGTCCAGGGTGGAACTTTCATTTGCCGTTGAAACAGTAACGTACTGATCCAGGCTCACCTCGTCGGCACACAGGGCCCCTCCCGGGATTACAAGCATCAGACACAACAGAAGGACAGACACTACAAAATTATCGAATCTCACCTTTTGAATCTCCTGGAAAGCCATGATCTTCATGATGACCCCTTAAAATTTCACAGGATATCTACTTGTTTAACTAGGAATTTTTCCTGAAATTTCTGCAGATGCGTACACTTAATAGGCTCAACACCCCGGTCCCGAACAAGAAGATCGTCCCTGGGATTGGAACCGGAGAGATGGAAACGTCCCCGATCATCACCTCACTGTCACCGTCTATGGCGTTTAGGTTGAACAGTTCAAATGTGGGGACAGCCAGATAGAAGTAGTTGGTAAAAACCATGTCAAAGTGGAGCCAGTCCGCTCCTCTTTGACTTGGTCCTATGTTGCCATGGACATTAAAAGGGCCATTGTGGTCAAGATCAAAGAGTGGGATGGCCAATTGGCAGGAACAGTTGTCAAGATCAAACCTTGAACAGCTGTTTACGAAAAAGATGGTTGCATAAAAGGTATCCAGGAAGGCAAAATCATCAGAGCCTGGCACGTAAGGCAAATCAGACAAGTTATTCCTGAAATCAAAGGAGAGCCTGAACTGGCCCCTCCCTGTTGGATAGAAATTGTAAAGATAACTCCTGTCAGCGCCGTGATCTCCCAGGGCCTTGTCACACCCCGAGGCATACACATCACCGTCACGATGCCATCCGTCAAATGGAGAGCAGAAACAACCTTCTGACTGCATGGGAAAAAGAGAAATCAGCAGAACGACAAGGAAACAAACGGGTAATATTTTTTTCATTGTTACTCCCCCCTTAGACATCAGGTAAAGAACTCACCCTCGGGGAAGTAACCAAAAAATTCGGGGATAAATTTAGGAATTTATTGACAAACTAACATATATTTTGGGATATAACTTGAAAATAATCCTCTTTTTAATCCTGATCAGAACTTAATTTTGTTCCTCCCCGAAGATGGTTCTTTACCCTTTCAGGAAAATAAATCTCAACTTGGATTTGTTTAAGTGCAATGAGTATTCCAAAAAAAGAATGAAAAAAGTGATGATCTAAAAACCCTTTTTATGGAAATTTCTAGCTTTTTCTGCATGAAGAGAAAAAAAATTCACGGAAATTATTTTCATTTTTCACATGTGATAGCAAATAATTCGTTTTCAAAACCGTACCCAGGTCGGCCCCTTAGACGTCCGTTGGCCTTCGGGGCCATACCCTGGATACAGTGAGGATGAACACGTCTTTTACTTAGCGAAAAGCCATGCCCGCTGGCACTTTTCAAGATATCTAAGAGAAGGTTACCAGGCCAGGGCATGACGTAGTCGCGCCTAAATGGCTAATTCTCCTCGAAGAGGCTACCTGCACGCCAGTCGTAAGATCCGCTGACACTTCGGTTGCGTCCTCCGCTTACGCTTGAAAAAGCCCCGCTGGCCTCGTTGTTATCACCTCCGCTCACGCTGGAACGATCTCCACTGGCTGTGTTATGATACCCGCCGCTTATACTGGAATAAGTGCCGCTGGCAGCATTGATATATCCTCCGCTCACGCTGGAATAAGACTCACTGGCCGTGTTATAAAATCCGCCGCTTACGCTGGAAGCATACCCGTCGGCATCGTTGTTATTTCCGCCGCTTACGCTGGAATAACTCCCACTGGCTGTGTTGTTAGTTCCCCCGCTCACACTGGAAGAACTACCACTGGCCTCATTGTTAGCCCCTCCGCTTACGCTGGCATAACTCCCGCTGGCTGTGTTGTTAGTTCCCCCGGCCACCACGGACTGCTGGCCGATGCTATGATCCGAAGTAGCTGGGTCTCCGGCTATATTACGCCACCCTCCCAGGAC
>JALWJV010000272.1 GCA_026996955.1 Deltaproteobacteria bacterium | reverse complement strand
TGAATATAACCATTCGATAGGGTCTTAAGACCATAACAAGACAGAAAAATAAACTAAAAGCGCATACGCCCATAATTTTTCTGAAATAACACTAAAGTCCGTTGCTGACTTTTTACGAATCCATCAAGTTTAATTCGTTCAATTCAGCAATAAAATTAAGATAAGAAAGGAAATAAAAATAATGCATCCGCTTTTAACCGATGATCCAGGCAAAAAAATGCTCCTGCTTGGAAACGAGGCAATAGTGCGGGGGGCAGTTGAGGCAGGCATGTCCGTTGCCGCCTCTTATCCCGGCACTCCATCATCCGAAATTGGTAACAACCTGTTTCAGATTACACAGGACAGGGAATCTGGAATTTACTTTGAGTTTTCCACCAACGAGAAGGTGGCAATGGAGGTGGCTGCCTCAGCCTCTGCCGCAGGGCTCAGGACCCTGACCTGTATGAAGCATGTTGGCATGAACGTGGCCTCTGACGTGCTCATGACCCTGGCATATCTGGGCATCAGGGGAGGTATGGTGATTGTCTGTGCCGATGATCCGTCCATGCACTCAAGCCAGAACGAGCAGGACAACCGCTATTATGCAAAGCTTGCAGGGCTTCCAGTCCTTGAACCTGTCTCAGCTCAGGAGGCAAAGGATATGACCAGGGCAGCCTTTGATATTTCAGAGGAGCTTGGGGTGCCGGTAATCCTTCGCACCACCACGCGAACTGCCCATGTGAGAGGGCCTGTGGAGCTTGGTAATCTTCCTGCTGAAAGAAAACAGAAGGGGCGTTTTGAAAAGACCCCCATGCGCTGGGTGCCTGTGCCTGCAGTTGCCAGGATCAGACACAAGGCACTGCTTGAGATCCAGGAAAAGGCAGCAGGTGTGGCTGAAAAATCCGAGTTCAACACCATTACCGGAAACGGGACCTTTGGCATTCTGTCATCTGGGGTTGCTGCCTGCTACGTCAAGGACTCAATCTCCGAGCTTGGGTGCGAAGAAAATGTAAAATTTTTAAGGCTTGGATTCACCTATCCTGTGTCTGATGCTCTTTTCCTCTCATTCCTCGATGGCCTTGATAAGGTGCTTGTGGTGGAAGAGCTTGAGCCCTTTCAGGAAGAGGCACTCAGGGTGGTAGCCCAGAAAAACGGGATTAATGTTGAGATACTTGGAAAGGCAAGTGGTCATTTGCCGCGTCTTTACGAGTTTGACCCGGCACAGGTGAGAAACGCCATTGCATCGGTTGCAGGGATTGATGTTTCTTCCCCTGACATGCCTGACCTCTCCGGTATTCCACAACTTCCAATGAGGCCTCCCACACTTTGCAAGGGCTGTCCTCACAGAGAGACATACAACGAGATCAAGGAGGTGCTCACTGAGCTCGGCATGGTGGAAAACACCGTGTATCCCACGGATATCGGCTGTTACACACTTGGCATGCTTCCTCCAATAGGCATGGCAGACTACCTGCTCTGCATGGGTTCAAGTGTTGGGACATCTGCAGGATTTTCCATTGCAACAGACCAGAAGATAGTCTCATTCATTGGAGACTCCACCTTCTTCCATTCAGGAATATCTTCCCTGTGCAGTGCAGTGCACAACGAACACAACTTCTGCCTTGTTATCCTTGATAACAGCACCACGGCAATGACCGGTCACCAGCCTAACCCCGGCATATCCCTCAGGCCTCCCGGATATGACAAGCCCAGGATTGCCATTGAAGACGTGGTCAGGGGGTGCGGAGTTAAGAACTTCTACAGGATTAATCCCTACAAGAAGTCCGAGGCAATGGGAGTACTGAAGGATGCCCTGGCTCAGGACGGCGTAACAGTGGTTGTTGCCGAGGCCCCCTGTGTGCTCTACTACAAGAGGGTTGGAGGAAAGAAATAATGAGACAGAGAATACTTTTTACAGGTGTAGGCGGCCAGGGCACCCTGCTGGCCTCAAGGCTTCTTGGAGAGGCTGTCATGGCAGAGGGGCTTGATGTCTGTGTCAGCGAGGTGCATGGCATGGCACAGCGCGGAGGCGTGGTTGAGTCAACGGTTATGCTGGGCGGGATCTCAGGGCCCATCATATCAGAGGGTGAGGCAGATGTGCTGGTAAGTTTTGAGCCCCTTGAAACCATCAGGGCACTTCCCAAGTGTTCAAGGAAGTCTATCATCATTACCAACACGGTTCCAATTGAGCCCTTTACAGTAAAATTGGGTCAGGCAGAGTATCCTGACGTGGATCAGTGGGTGGGTTTCATGAAGGATAACTATGCCACTGTGAAGGCCCTTGATGCTGATTCACTTGCAAAGGAGGCAGGAACTGCAAAGGCAGTCAACGTGGTGCTTATCGGCACCCTGGCTGCCACAGGAGTGCTTCCTGTCTCTGCGGATGAGCTGCGTGAGACAATCAGACGTACAGTAAAGTCCAGGTCTGTAGATGCAAACCTTAAGGCATTTGAGCTTGGCATGAAGGCCGCTGCCTGACAATAAGGAGTTTTTGTAAATCATGAATATCTTCAGAAACCGGGCGTTTCAGCTCCTACTTGCAGTGGGAGTTTTAATGCTGTTCAGCCTTACTCTGTCATCATGTACAGAGAGGCAGCGCAAGAACCTCAAGCACATGAAATCGGACATCATAGGCCTTAAGAGAAAGATAACCCTGTACGATTGCAATGGAAAGGTAATCCGGCAGTGGGAGGGCAGATTCAAGGTGGAGACCATAGGCGCCTATGTGTCGTTTATTGATGATGATGGAAAGGATATCAAGATCAGTGGCACTGTGGTGGTTGAGGAGTTGTAATTAATCTTTTCTTCTTCAATGGATATGAGTGAATCTGCTCCCAGGCCGGCTGATCCGGATGAGGTAATAGCTGCGGCAGAGGCAGTGCTCTTTGCTGCAGGGCGTCCTGTATCAATGCGCAACCTGTGTTCGGCACTTGACGAGTTTGACCCTTCACAGGTAAGGGCTGCTCTCCAGGCACTTTCCGCAAGATATGACCGGCCTGGATGTGGTATCGAGCTTGCCGAGGTTGCTGGTGGATATGTTGTTCGCACAAAGCCTTCCCAGAAGAGGTTTGTCATAAAGGCCCGGCAGAAGAGTCCTGCAAGGCTAAGCCGTGCTGCCATGGAGACCCTGGCGCTTGTTGCCTATAAACAACCTGTAACCAGGGCAGAGATTGAGGCTATCAGGGGCGTTGATTCAAGCGGGACACTTCGCTTTTTAATGGAGCGAAGGCTTGTGCGCATCCAGGGAAGAAAGGATGTGCCAGGAAGGCCCCTTCTTTATGGAACCACGCGTTATTTTCTTGAGCTTTTCCAGCTGAAAGACCTTAAGTCACTTCCGGACAGCACTGAGCTAAAGGAACTTGAGCTTTTAAGCAAG
>JALWJV010000271.1 GCA_026996955.1 Deltaproteobacteria bacterium | reverse complement strand
TGTGTGAGGTTTCTTTTTGGCAAACTTTCCGGAAAAAAATGATAGTTTCATTATTTTGTCTTAAGCTGACCTTTTATTGGCTGTTTTTTCTAATTTGTTACTTGCTGTTTTATGTATCGGACATGGTAATTTTTTTCTTAAAGGGCTGTCCAAAAATAAGTTGACTGATGGCATGCTCAATTCAGCTTTAATTTCATAAAACCGTTCCCTACTTTGCGGCACGGATGATTTGTAGTATGAAGCAAACTGCAGGAATTTTTTTCCTTTCCTTAAAAAATTGATAATGTCTATTGCCTGGATTCTGACAGCCTTGAAATGAAAAAACATAATATTTTGCGCATTCAGGTCAGTCAAAAGGGTTAATAGCCGCTCTATTTTATTAAACCGCAATATACTGTTATAATTATAAAACGCTGTATGACTGTGGATATAAAATATTAATTTTTTTTAGTATATCACAAAAATATTGAAGACAATATTTTTTTGAGGAATTTTAATAATGATTAACCCCGAAAAAATAAGAAATTTTTCTATTATTGCCCACATAGATCACGGCAAATCAACTCTTGCCGACAGGATCCTTGAATATACAGGGGCTGTCTCCTCACGCGATATGAAGAAGCAATATCTGGACCAGATGGATCTGGAGAGAGAAAGAGGCATTACCATTAAGGCCCAGACAGTCAGGATCAGATACACAGCCGAAGATGGAGAAACCTACACACTTAACCTTATTGATACCCCGGGACATGTAGATTTCAGCTATGAGGTGTCCAGAAGCCTTGCTGCATGTGAGGGTGCGCTGCTTATTGTGGACGCAACCCAGGGAGTTGAGGCACAGACCCTTGCCAATGTCTATCTTGCCCTAGAAAATGACCTGGAGATAATACCTGTCCTGAATAAGATTGACCTTGCCAGTGCAGACCCGGAACGTGTTGCCGGTGAGATCGAGGATATCATCGGGCTTGATGCTTCAGAGGCAATTGAAGTCAGTGCCAAAAAGGGGATAGGAACAAAAGAGGTCCTTGAGGCCATTATCAGCAAGGTGCCTCCGCCAGAGGGAAATCCGGACGATCCTTTAAGGGCCCTGATATTCGACTCCTGGTTTGACCCATACCAGGGGGCCGTAGTCATGATCAGAGTTGTTGATGGAAGGGTGCGCACAGGTGATCGTATCAGGATGATGGCAACGGGCCGAACCTATGAAGTCACGAGACTTGGAGTCTTTCAGCCTGAGCCAGTTGATGTAAAAGAGCTGGCCCCTGGAGAAGTTGGCTTTATGGTGGCTGCAATAAAAACCGTCCGCGACACCCAGATTGGAGACACCATAACCCATGAAAAAAAACCTGCAAAAGAAGCGCTTCCAGGCTTCAAACCTGTCAAGGCAATGGTCTTCTGCGGGCTTTACCCGGTTGACAGTGCCCAGTATGACCAGCTCAAGGAGGCTGTTGAAAAGCTCTGGCTGAACGATCCAGCATTTTCGTACGAACCGGAAAGCTCAATAGCCCTTGGCTTTGGGTTCAGGTGCGGCTTCCTGGGCCTTCTTCACCTTGAAATAGTGCAGGAACGTCTCGAGCGGGAATACCAGCTCAAACTCATCAGCACTGCACCAGCGGTCTCCTACAGGGTTACACTTACAAGCGGAGAGGTAATCCATATACACAACCCTGCGCAGATGCCTGATCCTGGAAAAATACAGGAGATTGCAGAACCCTTTGTGGAGATGGAAATTTACCTTCCCAAGGAGTATGTCGGTTCTGTAATGGGACTGTGCGATGAGAAAAGGGGAAAACAAAAGGAGATGAAGTACCTTACCCAGGACAGGGTACTGTTAAAATATGAGATACCTTTTAATGAAATTGTGCTGGATTTTTATGACAGGCTCAAGTCGGTCAGCCGGGGTTATGCATCTATTGATTATGACTTTATTGAACACCGTCCGGCAA
This sequence comes from Deltaproteobacteria bacterium, assembly GCA_026996955.1. GTDB lineage: Bacteria > Desulfobacterota > Dissulfuribacteria > Dissulfuribacterales > QOAL01 > S144-17. The sequence continues at coordinate 1,410 of JALWJV010000271.1, read as the reverse complement.
ACCTTGTTAAACTGGACATCCTCATTAACAAGCAGCCTGTTGATGCCCTGTCGGTTATTGTTCATCGTGACAAGGCGTATTACAGGGGAAGGGACCTGGCAGGAAGGCTCAGAAAAGTCATTCCACGACAGATGTTTGAAGTTGTAATCCAGGCAGCAATAGGGGCAAAAGTCATAGCCAGGGAACGCATACCTCCCCTCAGAAAAGATGTTACAGCCAAGTGTTATGGCGGTGACATTACCCGAAAGAGGAAGTTGCTTGAAAAGCAGAAAGAGGGCAAGAAACGCATGAAACAGGTGGGCAACGTAGAAATCCCGCAGGAAGCATTTCTTACGGTTCTTAAGGCATAACAGACCTGGAGTGTTTTTTTTCAAATTTTTGAAACGCTCAATTCAGGACAGAGCATTTTTTAATGAGCCTTGCCACCAATTATTCAAAGGATTAGTCTGACACAATGAACCTTTTTTCAAAATCAAACAATAATGACAGTAATAATACAGTTCCTCAATCTCAGGAATCCCGGCAGCGTTCATGGCAGGCAGTAGTATGGGAATATGCCCAGGCTATACTTATCGCCCTTGTACTTGCACTGATCATCCGTGCCTTTGTTGTCCAGGCATTCAAGATACCGTCTGGCTCCATGATCAAAACCCTGCTGATAGGCGACCACATCCTGGTAAACAAATTTATCTATGGCATACGCAACCCCATTACCAGGAACGCATGGGTTGAGATGAAAAAACCTGAACGTGGAGATATAGTAGTTTTCATATACCCCCTTGACCGGGATAAGGATTTCATCAAACGGGTTATAGGGATTGCCGGCGATACCGTAGAAGTCAGAAACAAAAAGGTTTACGTTAATGGCAAGCTAATGCCGGATCCCCCCACCGCCCAGCACACAGATCCAAGAATAATACCTGGAAACATCCAGCCAAGGGATAACATGGGGCCGGTTACAGTCCCACCAGACAGTCTGTTTGTAATGGGAGATAACAGGGACCAGAGCTATGACAGCAGATTCTGGGGCTTTGTGCCTTTGAAGGACGTAAAGGGCCAGGCTTTCCTGATTTACTGGAGTTGGGACTCGGAAAATTTCAGACCACGCCTGGGCAGGATTGGCACTGTGTTGCACTAACAGATAACAACATGAATTCACTAAAGAATATGTACCACAACACAGATACATGTCTCATATTTCAAGGGCGTTAATTTTAAGGTGTAATAACATCCAAGTTTTGGGTTGACACCTTTCTCCAGACATGTTAATCAGTCTGCACTTTTTGAGGGGGCGGATAGCTCAGTTGGGAGAGCACCGGCCTTACAAGCCGGGGGTCACAGGTTCAAGCCCTGTTCCGCCTACCATTAATTTAGCAAAAAGCGGGGTCGTAGCTCAGTTTGGTTAGAGCG
>JALWJV010000270.1 GCA_026996955.1 Deltaproteobacteria bacterium | reverse complement strand
TGCCTGTACAAAGCGATCCTCAATGCCCTGGGTATCCACGCAGAACTTCCTGGTGGTTGCAATACCGCTGAACATGAGCCTGTCACCATCAAGCATGTATGAGCCCATCATCCTGTTGCATCCTCCAAATCCCCTGAGATTTTTCCCTTCCGGGTTAAGGCGGAAGCCAGGAGGTGTCATGCCATGGGGCATGTTAACCGGGGCACCGGCAAGCTCAATCAACTCCCACTTTCTGTTTTCAATGCCGTTGGTGCGAACCGTTTCATGTGTTGTGCCGGGTTCTGAAGCAGAGGGTACTGAAACAGGCGCCTTGCACGACCTTGCAGATGTCATCTCAATAAATCTGTCCACAACCACAACCTTGTCCATGCGGCTTCCCTCCATGGCAGGCCGTGTTGTTACATGTCCCTCAAACCTTGCAACAAGCGGTTCTGCAATGCCGTGTTCCGTGTTCAGGTATGCCTGCTCAAGGGCCATGTTGTCCTTTTCTGTGGCAACAGGATATCGCTCTCCGGTGTCACAGTCCCTGAACATTCCAAGGTCTGCCATGTATGAGTAGAGCCCCCGCATCTGTACTGTTTTTTGTATGGGCTCAAGGCTTTCTGCACGGCACAGAGACCAATGGGTTTTCTGCGCGGGAGCTTGTGCAAGGTCTGCAGGCACCATGCAGGTTTCTGAAACCATTTTGAAACTGCCCAGAATTCGGTTGTTAATGTAGAGAGTAATGGTGCTTTTGTCAGGAGACAGGTTCCATGTGCCATGGTCTATTACAGGATTTCCATCCCTGCCTCCAGAGCGCCACACCCGTTTTATTTCAAATGTTCCATCAGGCCTGATGTTCAGGTGCACCCGAATACCCTCACAGTCAGGACATTCAAGATTTCCCTTATATGTTGCAGGAAGGGACGATACGGAAAACTGTGCCGGTATCTGAATTTTGCTTTCCGGATGGGGCAGTCTGGATGGCCCTTGCGGAGATGTTGGTTGCCCCTGGTGCTGCGGAATACAGGCTGACATCAGAAAGAGAGATATTAAGAGGCAGAGAGCCGGAAAGAACATGCCCCAGCATGGAAAATCCGCAGCAAGATTTCCGTCATGGCTATTGTTGTAATAATGGTGCATTATCAAATCACCTCAAGCAAGTTCTGCAATGTTATCCATGAGCTGAAACAGTATATTTTTCATGGGGGAAAGGTCCCGGCTTTCATCAAGGATGACCTCCGGACGCTGTACATATTCACTTTCAACTCTCAGCTCATCACCGCAGTTTCTCACAATGCTTTCAAGTGATTCCCGGGTGGTCTCTATGTGAAACTGAAGGCCTATAACCTTGTCTTTCCAGGTAAATGCCTGGTTGGGGCATGCCTCGGAATTTGCCATGTGGAGGCCTCCCTCCGGTATCCTGAACATATCCCCATGCCAGTGAAATGCCTCAAAGGTGGCGGGGATTCCCTTGAATACCGGTGAGTCCCAGCCAGGGGGCGTAAGTGAAACAGGAAACCAGCCAATTTCTTTTACGATATTTTTTTGCACATGTGCCCCCAGGCAGTTTGCCAGCAGTTGTGCCCCCAGGCAGATTCCAAGCACCGGTTTGCCTGAATCAATTACCATTTGAAGAAACTCCTTTTCCTGTGCAAGCCAGGGGTACTGTTCCTCATCATGGACTCCCATGGGGCCTCCCATGACAACAAGCACATCAAATGATTCGATGTCCGGCAGGGATTCGTTATTGTAGAGCATTGTGTTTGCAGTGTTCCAATTACGCTCATCCGCCCACTCAAGAATTGAGCCAGGGCCTTCAAAGGGAACATGCTGGATATAGTGGAGATTCATGGTGGATTCCTTGTATTTTCGTATTCTGTATCTGCAAGTATAAAAGCTATGCTGTCATTTCCTTCAGAACAGCCCGTGATGCCAGTGCCTTTCTTTCCTCATAGGCCTTCCTGGTAATTTCAACATCTGCCATGAAGTGATCAAGCTCCTGCATGGTAAGCGCCTGTGGACCGTCACAGAGGGCAAGTTCAGGCCTTGGGTGGAATTCCACCAGTACCATGTTTGCCCCTGCGATAATACCCTGTGCAGTGGCGTGGAAAATATCCAACAGCCCGTCAGGTGCCCTGTCCTTGGAGCCAACAGAGTGGGTGGGGTCAATACATACCGGCAGGCGGGTCAAGCGTTTAAGCACTGGAACATGCATGAAATCAACAAGATTTCTGTGGGGGTCCCCCAGCCTTGATTTGATTCCCCTGAGACAGATTACAATATTCCTGTTGCCCTCACTGGCAATGTATTCACAGGCATTCAGGGATTCTTCAATTGACAGCCCCATGCCTCTTTTATAGAGCACCGGGAACTCCTGCTGTGAGCCAACCGCCTTGAGGAGCTCAAAGTTCTGGGCATTCCTGGTGCCCACCTGCAGCATCACCCCTGTTGGGTTTCCAGCATCGTCAAGCGCTTCCTTTATCTCCTCAATGTGTACTGCCCGAAGCACCTCCATTGCAATTACCTTGATGCCGTACTTGCCGGCAAGCTCAAAGACCCAGGGCAGGCATGTCTTGCCGTGTCCCTGGAAGTCATAGGGACTGGTACGGGGTTTATATGCCCCCATCCTGGCGGTGGTAACACCAACCCGCTGCATGTTCCTGAACATGATCTCTACATGCTCAGGTGTGTCAACGGCACATGGCCCCATGAATATGTGAAGACTATCCTGGTTAAACTGGATGCCCTGGTAGGTAAACCCAAGTTCATTCATCTGCCCGCCATGGCGTCCTATCTGCCTGTACTTGCTGGAGACACGTACCACCTTTTCCACCCCGGGCATGCGCTGGATGGTATCCTGGGGTACATGGTGTGTTGGGCCTATGAGGTAGACCTCGTTAACCACCCGGCTTGTTCCCCTTATGCCTGAAATCCTGGTCTGTATATCAGGAAACTGTGCAAGGTAGTCCAGGAGTGCTGTCATCTCCGGTCCATTTGGATCAATATCTGGTTTCAGTATGATAATCATGATGCATTATCCTCTTTATCTTTTAATGTATGTAAGGAACAGTTTAATTGGTATGAAAATTTTCAATTATAATCCAATGCCTGAATCCTGCAATCGGCAGATTTGCTGTTATGTACCCTGTAAAAACACTTTTCAAACTTTTGAAATGCCCAATTCAGGAAAATCATCTTGACGCCTGTATTGCGGATCAAATAGATTAGATGTACCTGATTTGGTCAGTTGTTTGGTTGTCTTTGTGACTTTTCCCTGGTCATCCTTGATGGACTCGTAAAAAGTCCTTAAAATTATCTATCTGAAAATACAGTTAAAATTTAAAATAAGCCTTGCTCCTAATGTGATGATACGGTATAAAT
>JALWJV010000269.1 GCA_026996955.1 Deltaproteobacteria bacterium | reverse complement strand
CTTTTAAGGATGTATCCTTAAATAATAAGTTCCGATAAAGAATAATAACATGAATACACACCAACTATCCCAACGCCATGAACAATTTCAAGGAACAAGGCATAATAACTGAAAACAACACCGCTATTTCCCGCAGGCTTTTTCTAAAAGGACTTGCAGCTACCACTCTTTTTGCCGGGATTTCATCACATTTCAACAGTTGCGAGGCATCCTCGGGCAAATGTTTCAAGGGAACACCAGGGGGCACGCTCTCGTTCTTCCATACCCACACAGAGGAAACCCTGACCATTCCCTACCCTTTACCGCGGAATTCTGCGAACTCCATCATGCAGGATGTAAACTATTTCCTGAGAGATTTCAGGACAGGTGATGTCCATGACATTGACCCGGAGCTTCTGGACATCCTGTTCAACATCAAACGCAGAACGGACGGCAGGACGTTCCAGGTCATTTCCGGCTACCGTTCGCCTGCCACAAACCGGATGCTGAGGAAGCGGAGTCATGGTGTGGCAAAATACAGCCTGCACATGTCAGGAAAGGCCATTGATATACGGCTTACCGGCGTGGACACACTGACAGTAAGAAATTGTGCACTGGCACTCAAACGCGGAGGTGTGGGATATTACAGAAAATCGGACTTTGTGCATGTGGACAGCGGGCGTTTCCGGTACTGGTAGTTAAGCTTTTCAACTTTGCGGTTCAGGCTTTTGTATTTTTACACTTCGAGCCTTCTGCTTCCGACTTCACGCTTCGTGCTTATAAACATGGCATCTCCATAGCTGTAAAACCTGTATTGCGCCCGTATCGCCTGCCGGTATGCATCCAGAATCTGCTCCCTTCCGGCAAATGCCGAGACCAGTATGAGCAGGGATGAGCCTGGAAGATGAAAGTTTGTAAGCATACAGTCCACTATCCTGAACTCAAAACCCGGCATTATGTAAAGCGAGCACTTCCCCTCCCTGGGAATCAGCTTGCCTTCACTGCTCACTGCCCACTCAAGAGACCGCACAGAAGTTGTGCCAACAGCAACAATCCTTCCACCCTGCTTCCTGGCATTATTTACCATGCTACACGTCTCTTCAGGCACAACAACATACTCTGAATGTATTTTATGCTCCCTGATATCTGATGCCCTGACAGGTGCAAAGGTACCGTAACCCACGTGAAGCGTTACATGGGCAATCTTTATGCCCCGCTCCTTGAGCCGTGTTATCACACCGTCTGTAAAGTGAAGCCCTGCTGTTGGCGCAGCCACCGAACCGGTCCTGCTTGCATAAATTGTCTGGTAGCGTGATACATCGTCCGGGTCATTCTCCTCCCGCCTGATATAAGGAGGCAGAGGCATCTGGCCATATTTTTGTAAAGCAGATTCAACATCCCCTGACGTATAAAGCTTTACTTCAGCGCTGCCATTATCCAGCCTTTCAACCATTTCAAGCTGAAGCTCATCGGCCATGGAGATGACTTCACCCTGTCTTAATGGCTTTGAGCTTCTGGTCAGTGCCTTTGCCCGCCAGCATTCATCACCTGTTCTTACAGGATAATGAAGGAGGAAAATCTCCACCTTCCCTCCGGTCTTTCTGCGTCCGTGCAGCCGGGCAGGAAAGACCCTGGAGTTGTTCATTACAACGCAGTCGCCTGGGCGCAGGAGCTCGGGAAAATCGCTGAACTGCATGTGGGCAACCTCTGCCCTGGCAGCATCAAGCACCATCAACCTGGACTCATCACGTTTTGAAACAGGGTGCTGGGCTATAAGCTCCTGGGGAAGGTCATAACTGTATGCAGAAAGGGAAAACTGATCATCCATCAAACAGGCCGGTTCTTAGGGCAAGATAACAAAGAAACAGGCCGAACAGGACAGAAATTGTCCCCATGACCCGAAGTTGCGCAGGACTCATTTCAAGCATCTTTTTCATATATTCCTGCATCTTTTCAGGAAAGGCAAAGTATGGCAGCCCCTCCAGCACCATAACCATGCCTATAACAGTAACAAGAAGCTTCATATTGTTTCAAAATCTCCATAAACTTTCATGACATGGATTTGTCACCCCCTGGACATGAAAGTTAGCTGAAAGCTCAAAGTCTTTAAAGGCAAAAGCTGAACCGCCAAGAACGCAAAGGACGCAAAGGTTTTTGTTTTTCCCTGTCGGGGTGACCGACAGGGAAGGAACAACATCCTTGGCGTTGTTCTTTCTTTGCGTTCCTGGCGTCCTTGAGCGAAGCGGGCGGTTCAAAAAATACAAGCTGAAACGCAAAGCACACAATGAAAAAAGCTCAGTTGACCTCACTCTCTGCCTGGGATAAAAGCGGCGACAGGGCCTTTTTAAGCTCCTCAATGCCATTTGCATAATCGTAGTCCTCAGTCCGGTTTCTGGCGTGCTGCTCAATCTCAAGTGCCCTTGCTGAAAGCAGTGGCAGATTAAGGTTGCCCAGACCTCCCTTCAAGGTATGAACAGCACGAAAGAGGGTATCATAATCCCTAACAGTAAGCGCCTTTTCTGCCCGGTCAAGATTTTCTTTCAAAGAATGGATGGCAGCAGCTATCACCTCATTGACCTTGTCATCAGGCAATCCAAAGGCAGTGGACAAATGCTCCCTCAAAGCCTGCGAATCCACTGATTCCCGAACATCTCCAACCACAGACCGGTCATATTGACCAGGATCAGCGCCCTCATACCCTGCCGGCTTCAATTCCGGCGCACCATGCTCCGCCACGTCCCCGTCACGCACCGCTGAAGCGACCAGGTGCGGCAGATTCTTTTTAAGCACACTAAGAATATCATTTATCTTGAACGGCTTTGATATATAATCATCCATTCCGGCCTGCAAGCACTTTTCCCGGTCTTCTGAAAAGGCATGAGCTGTCATTGCCACTATGGGCACATGCCTTCCTCTGAGACGGCTTGAAAGGGCAGATTCAAGTTCACTGTCCAGGGAAACCTTTACAGGTCTTCCCTCCTCCATGGCACGGATCACCGTTACAGCAGTTATGCCATCCATTCGAGGCATCTGAATATCCATGAAAACAAGGGCAAAATCCTGCTTTGCCAAATATTCCAATGCCTCCAGGCCATCATTTGCAACCACCAGCCTGTGCCCCTCTTTTTCAAGGATTGTCTTCACAAGCTCCTGGTTCATCAAGGTATCTTCAACAAGAAGAATATCTTCAGAGGCTTTCTTTACAGGCACATCTTTCTGACTGCCATTTTCCTCAACTTTATCTATATCAGTAGATTCATCTTCCAGCATCTCAGGTTTATTGCCGGTAATCAGATAAAGAATACTTTCATAAAGATTCTTTTTTGTCACAGGCAAAGCCACACAGCAGCCAATATGATCCCTGCACGCCTGGCACTGAATCTGATCTGAA
>JALWJV010000268.1:1824-3377 GCA_026996955.1 Deltaproteobacteria bacterium | reverse complement strand
GTTCTGTGGAACGGGGCGTGTCTTCAGGCATTATGACATCCCCGTCTGCATCTTCCGGCAGTGTGGCCTCCCAGTCATAAAGATTCCTGCCTTCACTGCTTATCCCTGTTCTGTCAAGGAGCTCATTTGCCTCAGGGCTGTAAACCACATTAAGAACCCTGGTGACACCGTAAAAGAGATTGGCAAGTTCATATGAGGCATCAGTCGGCTCCGCAGCTTCCACAGCCTGGCGGAATGCCTCTGTTGCCGAGGGCAGGTCGTGTTGTGCGAGAAATGCCCTGCCTTCTTCTATTTTTGCCTGAGCAACGGTTTCATTAGCACTACCTCTGCAAGGTAAAAAAAGGGCAAACAACAAAATTAATAAGCAGTGTTTCAGAAATATGCTCTTAAGAATGCGGCTCATCATGATAAAAGTATCCCCTTTGTCATCGCAATTTCCATATAAGTGACTGGCATGGAAATTCCCCGGTTGTGGATTTGCAGCAAATCCTGCAATGGTTCAATCCATGTGGGTGTCGGATCACGTATTACTGATAAATTTTGACTAACTTGTCAAATTGGTAAAGATAACGGAAAGAGAAATTTTTTTCCCGGAAATCTTTTTTATAGATTGATTTTATTTGGTCCAAAAAGTAATTTAAAAGCAATTTAATGGTTATGTTTGGGTCCTTTTGAAGAGATCAGAATGGCATAATGATTGCTCATCTTTCATAAGGACCGGATGGAAATTGAGCTATCTGCTTCTTTTTTGATTAACCTCCAGGGTATCTATTCAGCGTAGTGAGTGTTCTTGTTTTGGAGAGACTTTGAGAATTTCGTATTAATTATCGTCAATACGCTGAGCAGTTACTTGGCAGAGTTCATTTAAACATAGCGGGGAGCAACTTATGAAGGGGGAGAGGAAGTTGCTGCTTGTTAAAGCAGTATTTTGTATCGTATTTGCTGTATTTGCAGTCATCCTACCAATATCCAATAATGGTGCTTCACGTGCTGAAGACCATCAAACAATTACTGCAAAGGGTCTGACCGGGCCATGTCTCGGTGATCTTGATTTAGACCAGGACGTTGATGGCAGGGACCTTCAGCTCTTTCAGGATTACATACTGAATTTTCCAGCCCTTGCTGATATAAACGGCAGCGGGTCATATGACCAGGACGACGCAGAAGAGTTTGCCCTTGAGCTTGGAAGAACCGATTGTCCCACCCTTGTCTTTGGCATAACTCCCGTTGCCATTCCATCTTCAGGTGCCGTGCCCCTTGAGGTGAGATTTTCAGCAAATGTAGCAGGCGGCACACCGCCATACACTTTTTCGTGGGATCTTGATGGAGACGGGACCCCTGACGAGTTCCGCGAGTCATTCTCTTATCTTTTCATCGAGCCTGGGCAATACAATATCCACGTTACTGTCACTGACAGTGAGGATGGTAATGTCACAGCTGACCTGACTGTCATTGCCATGCTGCCTCCTGAGGTCAGGGCATGGGCCTCTCCCATTCGTGGTGTTTCTCCCCCCATGAATGTCTCCTTCTCCTGTTCCGCATCGGATCATGAT
>JALWJV010000268.1:0-1814 GCA_026996955.1 Deltaproteobacteria bacterium | reverse complement strand
TTCCTATAATACAAAGGGCGCCTTTGATGCAACAGTGAGGGTGACTGATGCCCAGGGCTTATGGGTTACGGACACGGTTCACCTGTTCGTTGGCTCCAGACCTTCCGTGCTTGCCTCTGCTGCCCCCATGTCCGGAGCGGCGCCCCTCAGTGTTGTTTTTTCAGCCAGGGCATCAGATGAAGACGGCACCGTCACTCTTTATGAATGGGACTTTGACGGAGACGGTGCATTTGACTGGAGCAGCAACCAGTCTGCTGATACCACCTACACTTTTGAGCAGGGCGGAGTGTTCAATGTCACGCTCCGGGTCACTGATGATGACGGTATCACCTCGGAGGATACTGTTATAATATCCATTGCTGGTCCCCCTGTCCCCCTGCCATCTGCCTATCCCCTCTCCGGTCCTGCACCATTACACGTGACCTTTTTTGCAGACGGCGAGGATTATGACGGCAGCCCGAATACATTCCAGTGGGATTTTAATGGAGACGGTGTATTTGACTGGAGCAGTACAGATACCTCCATTGCCACTTATACGTATGACCAGCCTGGAACATACTCTCCGGTGTTAAGGGTTACGGATAACCAGGGGGTTTTTGCCGACAAGGCCCTGGAGATAACCGTTAATGCCCCGGGCCCGGAATCAGTGCTTACAGCCGTTCCTTTTGTCAGTCCTCCAAATGGCGCTGTTCCCCTGAGTGTGCATCTTATTGGCGGAGTAAACGCCCCTGATGGCCCGGTGTGTGAATATCAGTGGGACTTTCAGGGTGATGGCGTCTATGACTGGAGTGAAAATGTAAAACCTGCCGCCTCACCTGGGCAGCCGCCAATCAGAACAAGGGCTGCGGCAAGCCCGGTTTTTGCCGATCTTGACGGCGATGGTGATTATGACATGGTCCTGGGCGGGGATGATGGCAAGCTGAATCTTTATGAAAACCAGGGAACCAGATACGTCCCTGATTTCCGCGCAGCAGACCAGGTGCGTGACTCTGAAGGCGACATAATAGATGTAGGCTTTCACAGCCGTCCTGCCTTTGGGGATATTGACGGTGATGGAGACCTTGATCTTGTCATTGGCAGTGAGGAGGGAACATTTGTCCTCTATGAAAACAGGGGGGATTCCGGACACGCATCCTGGGTGCTCTCCGGCCAGTTGATGAACTGTGTGAACGAACCGGTGGCAACAGATTATTACAGCTCCTCTGAGCTTGCTGATATTGATGCGGACGGTGACCTGGACCTTGTTTCAGGGGATTACTTTGGACAGGTGATCATCTTCCACAACAGAGGGGATGCACATTTACCAATATGGGCGCCTGGGGAGCCGGCTGTTGATGTATGGGGCGATGTTATTGATGCCGGCTACTACAGTGCCCCCAGGCTTGTGGATGTTGATGGAGATGGTGACCTGGACCTGCTGCTTGGTTGTGACAGTGGCAATATACGGCTTTATCTCAACCAGGGTGATTCCCATACGCCGGTCTGGGAGGAGCAGGGTGAGCTTTCAGACATCCATGGTCAAACCATTGATGTTGGATATTACAGCAGGCCATTTTTTGTTGATATAGATGCAGACCGTGATCTTGACCTCTTTGCAGGCACAGGAGATGGCGGCATTGTTTACTTTGCCAACACAGGCAGCATGAGCCATGCGGTGTGGAGGCTTCTTTCCCTTCACTACAACGCCATAGGCACGGATTATAACTCTGCACCTTTTGCTGTTGATTTTGACCATGATGGTGATCTGGACCTCGTTACAGGGGATGAGGATGGCACCATCTATTACTTTACCAATGAGGGGAACTCCACCGCTC
>JALWJV010000267.1 GCA_026996955.1 Deltaproteobacteria bacterium | reverse complement strand
CACTCTCATTGAAAGAAATATAATCTTCTAATTTGTTTTTTGTTTTAGGACAAAATCGAAACAGAAATTTGCTTATTTTTTTATTCTTTAGAACCGGGCTAGATAACTTCCACACAACGCCAATGAAACAGCTTATTACTGCAACTATTAGCCCATTAACTATGTTGTTTTTGTCTATAGAGATTATTTCCATGAACTTTTATCCGTTACACGGAATAATATCCAGATTGCTCGAAATCATGAGCTTTAAACATTCCATGAGTGAAGGAATTAAAAATCCGCCAAGCAATCCCCTTCACACCACCACATACCTCCCCAACCCAAAACTGCTCCCTTTACCCACGTGCACATACTCCCCAAGCCGGATGTATGGCCAGAAGGGCCCAAGATCCCCTTCATAGGTAATTTCCCCCATGAATCCCCCCATCTTCATTCTTGTGCACTGACGGTTTGACCACCTGTTCCAGTCGTACCAATAAAGCCCGTTTTTCACAGTCATTATGCCCTTTGCCCTGTCAATAAGCGCCCTGAATTCAGAGTCATCGAGCCTTTGGCCGCAATGAAAGTAAGAGAGGAGGGATATGCGGCGAAGGAGGTTTCTGAAAAGGACGTGGAATTCAAGGTCCTTTGTAAGGCGGCCCTGGTACTTGATCCGGGTGGGGTTAAGAAAGGAGATATGCAGGCGGTCAGGGGGAGGTGAATCAATAATTTCTGCCCATGAAACAGGGGCTTCCGGCTGTACAAGTCTCCTCTCCCTGCCGTCATATATTGCAGTTTCTTCCTGTTCGGCACCTGTGGACACAGACTCATGGATTACTTTTTCAAGCGTAAACTTTCCCCTGCCCTTCCCAATACCCATCTTTCCCAGTTCATGGAATGAATAGATAAAATACGGAAGATATTCCACTGACCTTCCCACCAGGATGAGCCTGAAATCAAGTTGCTCGCCGGGTTCGTAGGTGCGGCGGCCTGCATCGGGAGGTTCAATGACAAAGGGATGGGGCGCTGTGGGGTACTTGCGCATGATCTGTGCACCAGAAGGCACAGGGGTCTCGAACACCCAGGAAAATACACAGGTGTTTTTCAGCAGGCAGTCCTGGCAGTCTTTTTTGGCTGTGGTGCAGCAGGTGCGGCGGAAGGCATGGCCAAAGCCGCCACGAATGGTGGAACCCTTGTATGACGGCAGACATAGAGGGGACTCGGCTTTGATTAAAAAGGTAAATTTTGAAAAGGAAAAATTTTTCAAGTCACCCCCTCCTGCGCGCCAGGCACTCCCCCTGATTTCTTCACTGCCTGGTACGCACCAATGCCGCCAAAAGATACCTGTATGACAGTGCGGTAAACAGTAGCTAATTCAACCCATGGTGACCCCGGTTATATAGAGCACCCTAAAGATTGAGACTGGAACAGAATATTAACAGAAGATTGAAATTTTTTAAAGTGAATTTATTATGGGTTGCTGCAAAAAACTGGGGCAACCTCATTTGGGCGACTGAAAAAGAAATGGTCGTGGATGTAATGAAAATTTTGACAGCATCAGAAGCACTGTTACACTCTCCATTGAACCTGGATGATGCATGTTGAAAGGGGCCAAGAGGATGAAAGGCTTGACATTGTTTCAATCAAACAGGCTGGAGGCACTGGCTGACCGGCTTGCGGCAGAACTTACAGAAAACCGCAGGGCCGCTTTCTCCTTCCGCCCGGACACGGTGCTTGTGAACAACTACGAGATGGCCCAGTGGCTTGCCATTCGTATAGCCGAGAGGCAGGGTGTATGCGCCAACGTGGATTTCAGGCTCATTGGCTCCTATGTATATGAGCTTTCCGGCTGGATTGAGACAAGAGGGCTGCCTGGAATACAGGATGAAACAATAGGGCGCGCGCGGCTGCGGTGGCTGATATTCAGTGTGCTGTCCGGTCTTGAATCCGGCCTCGAATCCGGCCCTGAACCTGGCCAGGCCACCTTCAAGGCAGGGTATCCAGGGCTTGAAAAGGTCATTGAATCAACGAAAAGGGGCGGCCCTTCAGGGCTTTATGAGCTTTCCGGGCAGCTTTCGGATGTCTTTGATAAGTACATGAACTTCAGGTACGACATGCTGAAGGAGTGGGAGCAGGTTCCGGATATTGCATCCATTGAGGATACTGATGCCAGGTGGCAGGCAGTACTCTGGAACCTGCTATGTGAAAGGGCCGGGGAGAGGCTAAAGGCAGGGCACCTTGTAAAACTTGCATCAGCTCTTTCCGGGACCGGCCCTGAAGAGGATGCCAGGGGGCGTAATGAGACGCAGGATTTGCACGATATTCTTAATAACCTGCCCCCTGCAATCTATATTTTCGGCATCTCATACCTGCCCCCGCTTCACCAGGACATTATCAAGGCCCTGTCAAACTGCTCCCATGTCCAGCTCTATCATCTTGCCCCGTGCAGGGAGTACTGGACAGATATAGTCCCGGAGAGAAAGAGAATCCGCCTGGAACGAAAGTATGACATGGAGACCATTGACCGGCATTTCCCTGCTGGAAACAGGCTGCTTGCTGCCCTTGGCCTTGCCGGACGCCAGTTCCTTGCAAGGTTCCATGAGCTTGATTTTTCATCAGGTGCTGACCTTTCGGAAAGCCTTAAGGAAAACAGCATGCTTTCAGCGGTGCAGAACTCTGTTCTCCAGATGAAAGAGCTTGAGGCGGTTCTCCAGGGCCAGGAAAAAGGCGCAAGTTTTCCGGACGGCTCCATTGAGTTTCACAGCTGTCACAACAGGCTCAGGGAAGTTGAGGTGCTTCACGACAGGCTGGTAAACGCATTTATTGAAGACAGCAGCCTTGAGCCTCACCAGGTAGCGGTCATGGCGCCTGACATTTCCCTCTACTCCGATGCAATCCAGGCAGTGTTCGGGCAGGCCCCGGAGGAGAGGCAGATACCCTACAGCATAGGCGACATAGGGCTTTACAGGTCATCGCCTGCGGTTAATGCCTTTACTTCTCTTTTGGCCACTGCCGCAGGGGAGTTTACCGCACCTGAAGTGATGGACCTTCTTGCAGAGCCATTGATTGCCCGGCGCTTTGGCCTTGATAACGAGTCCCTTTACACCATGCGCCAACTGGTAAGGCAGGCAGGCATAAGGCGGGGCATGACCACCCTTTCTAAAGGCTCAGACTGCTCCACGAATACGTGGCTTTTCGGCCTTGACAGGCTGATGCTCACAGGGCTCATGGACACGGAGGGCACTCCAGGGCTTCCAGGGGGCTACAGGGTAAGGCCCCTTGACTGCTCAATCGAGGGCGAGAGGCTGAACCAGCTTTCTGCCCTGTCTTCATTTGTCTTTGGCCTTGAACGCCTGTCATCAAGGCTCCTTGTGGACAGTGAACAGCACCTTTCAGACTA
>JALWJV010000266.1 GCA_026996955.1 Deltaproteobacteria bacterium | reverse complement strand
ATGTGGTCTTTGTAAACAAGCTCTCATCATGGGAGTTTGCCACAAGCCCACGCTCATGGTGGAAAACCAGCATGGTGGATTTTGCCACTGATGCTGTAAACCGGCTGGAGTTAAAGAACAGCAAAGGCACCCTCTCAATTGCCAGGGGCAGCAATGGTCATTGGGTTGATAAGTCCGGGGCAACGCTTGACCAGGACAAGGTCAAAAAGTTCCTGCTTGCCATAAAAAGTATCAGGCTTTCTGAATACCTGGGCAAGAACACCTCATCAAAACTGGATAAGACAGAGGCAACTCTAAAAATATCTCTGGAAAAAGGAAAGGAGATAACCATTGAAATAGGGCCTGAAGAAAACTCCCAGAGGCTTGTTCGTGCAAGCAACATTGCCCATCTTTTAAAGGTCCGCAGCTCTGAACTAAAAAAGATCCTGGAGGCCCGGGCTGATGATTTCAAATCTGCTACCCATGTTTCTGAGGATGCACGTTCATCCCAGGCAGGAAATGCAACAGAAAAAAGTAAAACCTAGATTGAGCGATTGTCGAATTTGCTGCAGATCCGCAAAAGAGGAATTCCCATAATAGTTGGCTATATGGGAATTCCTCTGACAAAGGAGATGCAGTAAATACGGCAATCCCGAAGGGTTTCAAAATTGGAAAGCTATAATTGCTATAACTCCTTTTAATTTCGTTAAAAAAATATTTTTTCAGATTTTAAAACGCTCAATCTAGGTAAAACATGCCCATAAGGAATGCAGTAAAACATCTCCAGGAACACATGGAGCAACTGGTCATTGGCCAGGAACGGCTTGTCCAGCGCCTGCTGGTGGCTTTGCTTGCAAACGGACACATACTTGTTGAAGGCGCGCCCGGGCTTGCCAAAACCCGGGCTATAAAATCCCTGGCATCAGGGATAGAGGCTGATTTTCACCGCATACAGTTTACCCCTGACCTGCTTCCTGCAGACCTTACCGGAAGCGATGTTTACCGGCCGGAAGACGGAAGCTTCAGGTTTCAGAAGGGGCCTGTATTTCACAACCTCATTCTTGCTGATGAGATAAACCGTGCCCCTGCCAAGGTGCAGTCTGCACTGCTGGAGGCCATGGAAGAGCGGCAGATTACCGTGGGAGCAAAAAGTTATCCTCTGCCATCATTGTTCATGGTCATGGCAACACAGAATCCACTTGAGCAGGAGGGAACCTATCCACTGCCAGAGGCCCAGCTTGACCGTTTTTTTATCCACGTTGAGGTGGATTATCCCTCCAGGGAGGCCAGCCGAAAGATACTTGAGCTTACCCGAAAGGAGGCCCTTGGCGAGATAGAGCAATCCATCCCGGTGCCTGAACGTATCAGCCAGGATGCAATCTTTGAGGCGCGCCGCCAGGTACTGCTACTGCATGTTGCTCCTGAAATAGAGGAATATATTGTGGAACTTGTGGAGGCTACCAGGAGTCCCGGGCGTTACTCCACAGAGCTTTCAGACTGGATTCGCTGGGGGGCAAGCCCCAGGGGGGCTATTGCAATGGAGAGGGGAGCACGGGTTATGGCATGGCTTGACGGAAGGGATTTTGTGACCCCGGAAGACGTTCAGCAAATCGCACCCGATGCCCTGCGTCACAGGATAATCCTCCACTATGAGGCAGAGGCAGACGGCATCACGCCCGGCATGTTTATCAGCAAAATGCTTGATGTCGTACCGGCTCCCTGATCACTTTTGAGGCAGGACCAATTTTAAACTCGCTGCCTAACCCGGTGTCCACTAAACCGGGGGAAGGTAAGTATTGATGTTTTATCACATTGTGCTGCTCACTAGCCAGATTAATGAACAAACCAACAATGAATATCCACAGATTTTAAGCCACTTATTAACGCTATTAGCGAACTTTTCACCGTTATCTTCGACTATTTTTCGGTAGTTTTTCTCGTTTTTAGAAAGAATTAAAAAAAATATAGCAAAAAGAAAACATAAGATTGGAAAAATAAAATTCATAGTTTGCCTTTCAATTTCTTTTATTTAGGACAAGATAACGAATCGGAACCACCACCATTGATTGCGTCCATTATAGTTAAACCAGAATTGTATATTGAGTAACCGCTTTGTATAATGCTATTCATCTTTCCAATGTCAGTAGGTGCTGTTCTTCCTGTTAATAACATATCGCTCAACGTGTTTATGCCTAAGAGTTCATCTTGCAACAAACCAGATTTTGTTGTTCCTTTTATAATTGCTTCTTTAGTCCCCATAAATGTTGGTTGTGCTAACCTAAAATTGACCATTTATGGGGCATTGTGCTAACCGAAAATTGACCACCCTGAGCACAGTAAACTTCCGATGTTATGTTTCTTCCAAAAACATAATAAGGGAGGAAAGGAGTTGCTCACGGTGGATCAATATGAATTTATTAGGACGGCATACAGGGTTTATGGCAAGAACATCAGTGAATTGGCGAGAATTACGGGACATTCGCGCAATACTATAAAGAAGGCGTTGAAAGGAGAAGCTTGGGGCTATACTGACCGTAAGAAGCAGCCGTTTCCTGTTTTAGGCAAATATCTAGAGATTATAGATAGTTGGCTTGAGTCTGACAAACAGGTACCGAGAAGGCAACGTCACACTTCCCGCCGTATTTATCATCGTCTCATAGAGGAGCATGATTACACTGGTAGTGAATCAACTGTGCGGCGTTATGTAAGATTGGCCAAGGCAAGACTTGGAGTGGATTGTCCCGGGGCATTTATTCCTTGTGATCCGGAGGCAGGTTTTGAGGCAGAGGTGGACTGGGGTACGGCGACAGCCGAGATAGGGGGCAAGAGACGAACCATCAAGCTATTTTGTATGCGCTCCAAATATTCTGGTAAGCACTTTGTCCGGACCTATCCTTGTGAGCGTCAACAGGCCTTTTTTGATGGTCACATACATGGTTTTCAGTTTTTTGGCGGCGTTTTTCCTGTTTTGATTTACGACAATCTTACCACTGCGGTTCGTCGAATTTTTCGAGGACGTAATCGTCTTGAGCAGGATGCCTTTGTTAAATTCCGTGCCTATCACAATTTTGAGGCCCGTTTCACCAATCCATCGTCTGGCAATGAAAAAGGTGGGGTTGAAGGAATAGTAGGGTTTTGCAGGCGTAATTACCTGGTTCCAGTCCCGGTGGTGGATAGTTTTAAGGCCCTCAATGGCAGATTAATTGAAGAGTGTCGTGCTTATGGCAGGCATACCATTTCAGGCAGAAAGCATACTGTAGATGAACTTTTTTCCATAGATAGGGAAAAACTTATAGATCTGCCAAAGCATATTTTCAATAATCAGTTGTGCTTAACTGTCAAGGTGGACAAATTCGGAACAGTCATAGTGGATAAGAACCGTTATTCTGTTCCGACACATTT
>JALWJV010000265.1 GCA_026996955.1 Deltaproteobacteria bacterium | reverse complement strand
GTTCTAGTAACAGGCACACTGATCCATATGCTCTCAATGGAGCAGTTAATGCCAGCAGAGTGGAAAAACTGGGTTATAACTCCTGAAGGGCATTACCTTACAGGCGGTGGACAATTCCACGGAGTGGCACCGGGAAGGCTCCTCCATATCCTTCTTCCCTCCTTTGCAGTAACAGGCGTCTTCATGATGCTTTATGCGGTGTACTTCAGAAAGAGGCCTGACTACGATCCTGAGTACCTTGACTACGTTGCAAAGAGAGGTGTCAACCTGGCATTTGTATTTTCAGTTGTGGCCGCTGCCGCAGGGTTCTGGTGGGCTGGTGAGATACCGGGCGAATTCCACTTCTTGCAGAATCCGTTTTTTATAGCGGGGGCAATCGGTGGCATTGCGCTTACCGCATACCTTGGCATGGCGCACATGAACCCGGAAAAGTATGCAATACGGGCAGCCATTGCCATGTTCGTGGTAATCTTTGTAATGTGCGCAGCACGGGAAGGACTGAGGATGGATTATGCCGGGGCAGCCGGCTACTCCATATTTGATTACAAGGTCAACGTGGACTGGCCAAGCACATTGCTCTTCCTGGTATCGTTTGTCATGGGACTCTATGTGCTGTGCTTCCCGGCAATAGCAGCTTTCAGGGCTGGCAGGGCACCTGCCGGAGAGGTGGTAACCATAGAGCCGTCCCACGGAAAGAGGGCTGTAACCTGCCTGATTGTCTGGTTTGCAGTGGTGGCAGGGCTCGGGCTGATTATCTCCCTCAAAAATGGAACGCTGTTTTAAATTGGAGCAGTAGGCTATAAACATGTCGGGCGGGACAAGCCTGCCTTGCCCCGCCCGGCATTTTGATTTTTCTTGAAACACACACCCATCCCGTGAAATTAAATCCATGACCAGACCATCAGAAATAATAATGGAAGAACCGGGATTTTACCGGATTGTCAAACTTCAAAAACTCAGAGAGACCCCAGGTGTCCACTTTGACTGCTTGCCCATAAAGGCACTTCCACGCATTGATGCCATAGACCGTGTAATCCATGATCAGGGTGCAATATCCCCGGGACCGGTTGGTGATATAGAGCGTCCGTGGTACATGCACCCGCATCAGGACGACAACCTGATGGTCCTGTACGGCACACGTTTTGTTGACATCTACTCGGGAGAACATGGCGGGCTTAAGAGCTTTGAGATAACACCGGGTTATGTAAAGCATAAAAACAAGGTCATCCATGACGGGCCTGCAATGCTTGTCTGGCCACGCAATGTGTTTCACCGCATCGTAAGCGGACCTAAAGGCTCTGCCTCAGTAAATTTTGCAGTTCACTATCCGGGAATGGACATAAAAACCAACTTCAATATTTATGACCTTAACACAGAAACCGGTGAGTACAGGGTGATCCGGGAGGGCTTCAGGGATCAGTTCTGATATTTTCGGCAGAAGTCATTGTTTATCTCACGGTTCCATACCTGACAGCAAAAATGGCAATATCACGAATATCTATCCTGCCATCCCCTGTAAAATCCAACTTGCTGTCAAAACCGGAGTCTCCTTCCTCTTTTCCTAATCCTTTAAACATCTCTGCCACATCTCTGCCGTCACAGTCATTATCCGCATCAAAATCAAAGCGGGTGTCATACATGGCAACGCCTCTTACAAAACCAAGTTCAGCGGCAAGAAACGCAAGTTCAAAATCATCTATGGTATTGTCCCTGTTGACATCAACCCTGCGCTGATAATCTTCATCACCTTTTCTTTTACCGAACATCATGGCAAAATTGCTCACATCCAATGGATCAACGTCTCCATCAAGATCAATATCAACAGGAGAGTATGAATAATCCGGTACAGACGCAGCCATGACCGGGGAACTGCCCATGGCCTGTTCCTCATAATCATTATACCCATCTCCATCTGAATCGGGATTCAGAGGATCCGTAAATGCTACCAGTATCTCTTCACCATCATTCAAACCATCACCATCTGTATCTTCATTACACGGATTTGTTTCAGATGCGTCCATGACCCCATTATGATTACTGTCCTCAAAACCATCCACCACACCGTCACCGTCAGAATCCTGGTTAAATGGATCTGTACATCCGGAAGCCTCAACAGAATCAGGGATGCCATCACCGTCAGAATCCTGGACTCCTCCTTGATTTATATTAACAATCTCTGCCTTGGCTACATGAAAGATGCCGTTAAAATCAACAGTTGCATCCTGTGTCAGGCTTTCTCCTGATGGCCTGAAAACAGTAACAGAGAGCTCAACAGGAGTTTTGGGCAACCAGGATGTCCCGTTGGAATCAAAGAAATTGGAAACATTAAGAAATGCCTGATTATTACCCATACCGTCACCCATATAGGCAGAAACAGGCGCTGAAGTCTGATCAGACGAAGCCAGGACCAGCCAACCCATAGGGTCCTCCCCACCGGCATCAAGGAGACTTACAACCAGGTACCGCGCGTCCACGACAAAACTGTTTTCCATGGCAGTCCTGACAGACATCAGCCCTGAATCAGGCCAAGTTACTGTCACATTGCCATCTGTTGCGCTTACCCTGAAGTAATACTCTGTATCAGGCTCACATCCATTTACCTCCACCTTCATCATGCCAAGGGCAGATGCCCTGGTATGCAGCAGGGAGTATGTATCCTTCCAGTTTTCAAAATTTGCAAACCTGTCACCTCCGTGAAAAGGCAGGGATATAACCTCAAGTTCTGGTGTAATGTCTTGGTTTCCATCTGCATCCCTGAAGACCTCTATACTGCATTCAGCATAACCATCGGTCTGCCATACAACTGAGAACCCTGACGGCGACAGGTCTGAAACTATCACATTGTTCATCGAAAGAGCATAAACCGGAGAAGCCAGCAGCATGCAGAGGCTGCCATAAACCAGTACACTGGTATCCAGGAAGCTTATATCCTTCCATTTTTCAAGAATATAACTTAACACATCTTGCATGGCATAAATCCTAACGCGTACCCCTTCCGGCACGCCCCTTTCTGGCAATAATCGTTTCTCCACCTGCCAGGATGACAAAATTCCTTATTCCGGCACCTTTCAGGCGGCGGGCATAATCCTCAGCGCTGCCGTCCCCCCTGTCTATGAGCACGTACAGCGCCTGGGCTGAAGTTTTACTCTCATTACCCTTTGCCATCGGCACATGACCAAAAGGAGAATCCGTAATGGCAACGCCTGGAAACTCTTCCTGGAGATCCACTCTCTGAACCGCATCCTTTACCCCTCCCCCCTTGCTATGCGGCCTGAGATCAACAAGCACCACATTGGAATTACCTGAAACAATTTTCTTTAACTGCTGATAGGTTATCTGCCTGCTCTCTTCTCTTGCCACCCCGTTTGTCCTGGTTGACATCATT
>JALWJV010000264.1 GCA_026996955.1 Deltaproteobacteria bacterium | reverse complement strand
ATAGAGATTCGTTTTTGGAATGCTCTATCCATACATAATTTTATCTTATGTAAACATATTCTGGATGTAAACCCGGAGCAGGTTTGGAGGTGGGAAATAAAAAAGGGTGCCTTTGGCATCCTTCATATTTTTTGAATTTTGTATCTATTCATCGTGGTAAATGGTCTTGTTTTGGAGTGACTTTGAACAAATTCGTAGTTTTTCTTGGCGAAGCGAAGCCACAAAAATCGCGTCTGTCTGAGCGAGGGACGAGCGAGTTTCGCGATTTTGGCGTAGCAAGCCTTAGAAAAACAAGAAATTGTTCACCGGAACGGAAAAACAAGACCATTTACCAACCTTTATTCACATAAGTACGCTGAACAGTTACTAAATTTTTAAGAATTCAGGCAATCATCAAGTGTTACAGGATTATCAAACCGGCAGAACGTCACATCACGGCCAGGCAGGCACTTCCTTCCCAGGTTTGTAAGTACCTTTCCTGGACCTGCCTCAATGAAGCGCGTGACACCGTCATCTGCCATGCTGTTCATTATGTCAACCCATCTTACCGGAGAGCAGATCTGCTCCACCATCAGCTCTTTTATTTTTTCAGGGTCTGTTTCAGCCTTTCCTGTAACATTGCTGTAAATTGGAATGGAGGGGGAAGAAAACACGGCATCCTTTACTACCTTGGCAAACTCATCTGCCGCCTTTTTCATAAGTGCGCTGTGATAGCCCCCGGAGACCTTAAGGGGAATTGCCCTTGCCTTGCGCTCTTTGGCAAGTTTGCACAGTCTGCCAACAGGATCCTTTTCCCCTGTAATTACGATCTGTTCAGGTGAGTTGTGGTTTGCAAGGGAGAGCACTTCACCAGGCTTCCTGCAGGAATCAGCCATTGCTTCAAGCTCTTCTCTTGGAATTCCAATAACAGCAGCCATTGCCCCGGGGGATTCCTCTGAAGCCTGCTCCATGAGCCTTCCTCTCTGGTGAACCAGATGTATTGCCGTCTTGGTGTCAAGAATACCTGACAGCCAGAGTGCCGGATACTCACCAAGGCTGTGTCCTGCAGTGGCATGGGGTGTAATACCCTTGTTTTTTGCAGCCGCGGCACATGCCATCTCCACAGTGGTAAGGCAGGGCTGAAGGTTGGAAGTTTTTACAAGTTTTTCTGCAGGCCCCTTAAAGCAAAGCTCTTTTACAGGTATTCCTGTTACGCTCTCAGCAGCATCAAAAATCTCTGCTGCCTCTGGCACTGCATTAAAAAACTCCTCTCCCATGCCAACCGCCTGTGCGCCCTGGCCTGGAAAGAGAAAGGCTGTCTTTTGTGAACTCATCTCTCTATAATCTCCAGTTCATCCTCAAGGTCCTCGTCAGGAAGTTCTTCTTTAAGCAGCATAAGTTCCTGTGCATATGCTTCGTATTCTTCTGCAGACATGAGGTCATCAAGTTCCTGGGGCTGTTCAAGTTTGATTTCAATGAGCCAGCCATCTTCGTAGGGATCAGATGAAACTATATCCGGCTCTTCAATAACAGCCTTGTTTACCACCGTAACTATGCCTGTCACAGGGCTGAAGAACTCAAGCAGCTCTCCATCAGTATCATGGGCTGTTGCAAGCAGGTCACCCTCGGCAAGCTTTTCCCCTGAATCAGGCAGATCAAGGGAGTCGAGCTCTCCCAGCAGGCTCTGGCCATAATCGGTAATTCCAAGGGATACCCTGCCTGTTTCCAGGTTTTTTACCCAGAGATGGTCCTCTGTGTAGAGCAGATCATCCATTATCAGCATAACGGTTCCTCCGTTAAATTTTGCCCAAGGGACTGTGGTAATATTTCACTCCGGCACTCAGCCCCCGATGCTTGACATCCGTTTGGCACATGAAACCTGTTTTTTCCCAAGTGCATGGTATCCTTCAGGTTTCATGGAAGCAGCCTTTACCAAAAAATCTTCAAGCTCCCTGCCTTCGACTCCCTGCCTGAGCGGGGTTTTTATGTCTATCTCATTGTCTGAAAAGAGGCAGAGCCTGAGTTTGCCATCTGCAGTAACCCTGAGCCTGTTGCATGTCCCACAGAAGTGATGGCTTAAGGGACTGATAAAACCTATAAGCCCCGGTGCATTATCATGCCTGTAGAGCATTGCAGGCCCTGCCCCGGCAGCATGCTCTACTGGTCTCAATTTCCCGATTCGCTGTTCAAGCATCTCCCTGATGGTATCACAGGGTATCATGCTGTCAGGGCTCCAGGGAATATGGTCTCCCACTGGCATGAACTCGATGAATCTTACGTCAATGGGGTATTTGAGCGCAAGCTTCGCAAGGTCATGGATGCCTGCGTCTGTAACCCCCTTTATCACAACGGCATTTATCTTAATTTTGGGAAAGCCAAGCTCAATCACCTTCATGATGGATGCCCAGACCTGTTCAAACATGTCTGCTCCTGTAATTGAAGCGTATGTATCACGGTCAAGGGTGTCAAGGCTTATGTTAATATGGGTTATGCCTGCCTCCTTTAACTCCCGGGCATAATCCCCAAGCAGCGTGCCGTTTGTGGTAAGGCATACCTCTTCAAGCCCGCTTAATGTGCTGATTTTTCTTATCAGCTCAGGAAGACCGCGGCGCACCAGGGGCTCTCCACCGGTAAACCTGATCTTTTTCATGCCAAGCGAGCAGAATGCCCTGCATATTTCATAGATCTCTTCAAAACGGAGAATATTTTCAGAGGGCATCCAGGAAAAGCTTGACTGGGGCATGCAGTATCTGCACCTGAGATTGCAACGGTCTGTGATTGAGAGGCGCAGGTAGGTGAGTTTACGGGAAAAGTTGTCGGTAAGTGAAGGCCTTTTTCTCTTTTCCGAAAGTTTTACAGGTGAAGGCTGAAAGCTCATTTGCTGCTGCCTCCTTCGTGGGTTATGCGGGAAATATCAGCCCCGACCCCCCTCAGTTTTTTCTCCATATCTTCATAACCCCTGTCCAGGTGATGAATCTCTGTAATTTCAGTGCGTCCCTGAGCTGCAAGGCCTGCAAGTACAAGGCTTGCACTTGCCCGGAGGTCTGTGGCTGCCACAGGTGCCCCGGTTAGTTTTTTTACCCCCTTTATGATTGCGCTTCTGCCCTCAATTTTAATGTCAGCCCCCAGACGCTGAAGTTCAGCTACATGCATGAATCTGTTTTCAAAGATGTTTTCCGTTATGACGCTAAGCCCGCCTGCCCTTGCCATTAGGACCATGAACTGGGCCTGGAGGTCTGTGGGAAACCCTGGATATGGCTGGGTTTTTATGTCCACGCTCTTTAACCTTCCCCTGGAACGAACATGGATTGCATTTTGGCTGCAATCTATCTTGAGCCCTGCTGCACGAAGTTTTGTTATGGCTGATTCAAGATGCCCTGCCTCTGCCCCAAGGAGCTCAAGTTCTCCAC
>JALWJV010000263.1 GCA_026996955.1 Deltaproteobacteria bacterium | reverse complement strand
ATGGATAAGAATAACGATACATCCAAACAGAAAAATAGCAGCCCCAAGGGGCGCAGCAGACGTGGACGCAGGGCAAATAAAAAATTCCAGTGTCACGCATGCAAAAAAGAACTGCCGTTTTGCTGGAACTGCCCCTGCGGTTTTCAGATATGTGATGATTGTCTCAAGGAAAATGCATGGGGCATTACAAACGGGCCAACATGGGTCTGCCCGGACTGTGGGCGGGTCAGGATGTTTTAATGGCACCTGTTCAGAGTCAAATGAAAAGGGCAGCCACTGTTGGATTGTCGGCTGCCCTTTGAGTTGCTGTATTGAAGTTAAGGTAAGTCAGGCTTATAGCTCTATTGCCACAACACCCCCGACTCCGTCCTGATTTTTAAGTTTTTCAAGAACAGCATCATCCACCTTTTCATCAGTGGTCAGGAGAATAACATTCTTGTGATGATCAGTATCCTGACCAACCTGCATGCGAGCTATGTTGTGCCCGCCCTCACCCAGGGTAATGCCAATTCTGCCGATCACTCCGGGCCTGTCTTCATTGAAAATCAGAAGCATGTGGCCCTCAGGCACTGCATCCACCCTGAAGTCGTTGAGTTTGACAATCCTGGGCTCCTGCTTGCCGAAAATGGTGCCTGTAACCGTATTGGTTGCATTTTTGGTCTTTACTGTGAGAACCAGAAGGTTGTTAAAATCTTCTGAGGTGCGGCTCTTGGACTCTGTAACTTTTATGCCGCGTTCTTCGGCAATAACCGGGGCATTTACAAAGTTGACTTCTTCCCGAAGTACAGGAGTGAGCAGGCTCTTGAGCACCGCAATGGTTACAGGGGCTGTGTCAAGCTCGGAAATATCTCCCTGGTAGCTGATGGTGACCTCTTCCAGAGGCCCGTCTGCAAGATAACCCTGGAATGTGCCCATCTTCTCTGCCAGGTTGATTACAGGCCCAAGAACTGCCAGGGCCTCGCTGCTGACAGAGGGGACGTTTACAGCATTTCTCACCTCTCCCTTTGTAAGGTAATCTGCAATCTGGCGTGCCACGGCCACTGCAACATTTTCCTGTGCCTCTTTTGTTGAGGCTCCAAGATGAGGGGTGCATATGAAGTTGTCCAGGCCCAGCAGGGGATTTTCAAGTGTGGTGGGCTCCTTTTCAAATACGTCAAGGGCAGCGCCGCCAAGTTTCCCGGATGTAAGGGCGTCGTATAGGTCACTTTCATTTACTATGCCCCCACGGGCGCAGTTCAGGACCATTGCCCCATCTTTCATCTTGTCAAACAGCTCCTTGTTCAGCATGCCCTTTGTTTCGTTGGTAAGGGGGGTGTGAACAGAGATATAGTCTGATTTGGCAAGCACTGTATCAAGGTCGGTAAGCTCAATTCCGTACTTTTCCATTACCTCTTTGCGCGCGTAGGGATCAAAGGCAATGGTTTTCATCTTCATGCCCTGTGCAATCTGGCACACAATGGTTCCAATCCGCCCGCTTCCGATAATTCCAAGTGTTTTCCCTGCAACTTCCTGTCCCTGGAACTTCTTTTTCTCCCACTTTCCAGCCTTCATGGAAGCTGTTGCCTGGGGGATGTGACGGGAAAGGGCCATAATCATGGCAATGGTGTGTTCCGCAGCGGAGTTTGTGTTGCCGCCAGGGGTGTTCATTACCACTATGCCCTTTTTGTTGCAGGCAGGAATGTCCACGTTATCAAGCCCGGTTCCTGCACGCCCAACCACCTTGAGCCTGTCAGCTGCGTTTACAACATCCTGGGTCACCTTGGTATTGCTGCGAATTACAAGGCCGTCAACACCTTTTATCGCCTCAAGGAGCTCCTCTGGTGACAGGCCAAGTTTCTCCTCAACTTCTAAACCTGCATTTCTTAAAATCTCCACGCCGTCCTGGGCAATGGGATCTGTAATAATAACCCTCATTTACCTGAATCCTTTCCCTATTATTCCACCCCAGTTCTGTCTGGGAATCTGCTGCCCCGGGCTGCCTGATGTCCGCAGTCTTGGGGTATCATGGAATAGCAGTCATGATATATATTAAAAAATCAGTTTTCCTGTCTGGAAATCCTGTCTCTGCTCTTGGGGCGCTCTGAATGGCCAGTTTGTAGATTCAAAACCCTCTTTCATGTAAATGAATCAAATCTGGCAACTGTTAAACCAGAGGCAAGTTTAATTTGATGTGCATACTTGCACTTTTGGAACATGCTTGTCAAGTTTTTAGGGCAAATGTTAAGGAGATTATCAATAAATCTTTACAGGGCACATCGCAGAGCATGTAATATGGGTTCAAGGCACACCCCAGCCGCCTCCTCCGGGGGTAAGAATGGTGAGTCTGTCTCCCGCTTCTGCCTCAATATGTGTCTTACCGGGCATTGCCGATTCTTTGCCGGATTTGCCAGAATAAAAGATGTTTTCCCCGCATTGCCCGGCAAGGCCACCGTGAAGGCCTTAAGGGGCTAGCCTTCTTCGCTCTGTAAGAAGGGTTATGGTAGCTGGAGACAGAAACTGATACGAGCGTAAAAGCCCGTCTCCGCCCTTGAACCTGCCGGCACCTCCTGACCCCTGTCTTATGGAATATTCTTCTATCCTCATTGGATATTCCTGTTCAATTACCTCAATGGGCGTATTCCTGGTGTTTGTCATGTGTACCTGCACTGCAGAAAGCCCGTCACTTCCAGGCCTTGCCCCCATTCCGCCGGCAAGTGTTTCATAGTAGGCAAACTCCCCGCCCTCGTTCAGCGGGCCTCCAATGGCGATATTGTTCATTGTGCCTGCGCTTGCTGCGGGTATCCTTTCCGGAATTGCCTGGGCAAGTGCCCCAAGCACACAGTCAACTATGCGCTGGGATGTCTCGACATTGCCTGCTGCAACTGGTGCTCCCGGGCAGGCGTCAACCACGCTCCCCTTCCGTGTTATTATCCTGATGGGTTTAAGGCTTCCGTCATTGACGGGATATCCTTCCTCAACAAGGCAGAAAAAGCAGTAATACACGGCAGAATGGGTTACACTTGTTACAGTATTAAGTCCGGTCTTTACCTGGTCAGCGCTCCTGCTGAAGTCAAGCACTGCCTTTCCTGACTTGATGCGCAAGGTTACCTCAATGGGCACAGGCGGGCTTCCTGCACCGTCATCATCCAGAAAATCCCTGAACTGCCACTGTCCATCCGGCATTTCCGAGATTATGTTTTCCATGACAAGCCTTCCATAATCAAGAAGGCTTGAAAGTTTTTTCTCAAGGCGGCTGGCATCCTGTTGAGACGCTAACTCGTTCAGTCTTTTGATTCCCCTTTCAAGTGCAGCCATCTGTGCCCCCAGATCACCTCTTCGTTCATCAGGATTGCGCATCCTTGAGACAATGCGTTCGAGGAGTTTTTTATCTAATTCCCCGCCCCTTTGCAGCAG
>JALWJV010000262.1 GCA_026996955.1 Deltaproteobacteria bacterium | reverse complement strand
AAGGTTTATCATGGCAACCGGCTGACGCTCCGTGATTGCTATCTCCAGCCTGTCCGGAAGCTTTTTGCTTATTGATGCAGACTGAATCCACGGATGGGTTTCAATGGAGTGAGCCATGGTGTCCAGATCAAGTGCCAGGAGGTTGCTGTCAGGTTTCACTCCACTCAGTTTTAGTATGGTTTCCTCGCTGACCCTGTTGCATCCATTGATGGTAACCCCTGTCACAGTGAAAAAGGGCGAATGGCAAAGCCATCTGGAAATCCCGTAAACACCTGCCCCTGCAGCCCCGGCAAGGAGAATAAGGCCTGCTGCAACCACAGCAAGGCGCATTGCCATGCTCATCTCCACACCCTTCCTGCCTGAAGGCCGAAGCGATGCTCCCCGTTTTCCGTATGAACTGGTTCTTATGGTCATTGATTCCTGGTCGTCAGCTACAGTCAGTGCCAGACCCTTAATTCCAGTTTCAGGGTCCTTCCGGTTTGATCTTTTACCCGCCCGGTGACAACATCTATTAATTCAAGTACGTCACTGCAGGTGGCATCTCCTGTGTTCACAATAAAGTTTGCATGGACAGGGGATACCATTGCACCCCCTCTTCTCATGCCCTTTAATCCGCACCTGTCTATTATCTTTCCTGCCGGGGCATCATGAAAGTTTCTGAATACACATCCCGCGCTTGCTGCCCCCACTGGCTGGCTCAATGCCCGTTTTTTCAGGATGCCGGTAGCCCGTTTCCTTACTTCCTGCGGTGTATCTTTTTTGAGTTTGAGCTTTACCCATGCGGCAACTGCACCCGGCGGAAGCCCGCCATTCCTGTATCCTGTTTCAAGTTCACTGGCAGCTATCCAGCCGCTTCCCCGGGCAGAAACAACCAGCACCTCCTGTAAAAACGTACTGAAGGAAACCCCTGATGCACCGGCATTCATAAAGACCGCCCCGCCCACACTGGCAGGGATTCCGGCCAGGGCTTCAAGCCCGCTTATGCCCCTTCTGGCGCAGATGGCAACAAGCCGTCTGAGGCTTGTGCCTGCACCTGCGCTTATGATGACTTCATCCCTTTTTTCAAGGATATCTACCTGGCACAGTCTCTCAAGAGACAGCACTGTCTCCACCCCCTGGTCACTTACCAGCAGGTTGCTTCCTTTGCCCAGGCAGTAAAATTCTTTTCCTGTGCCTGAAAGGTGTTTCAGGCACTCCTCAAGCCCGGTTACATTATTGGGCAGCAGCATGGTGCGGGCACACCCCCCTATCCTGAATGTGGTAAGACAGGACATGGGCTGGTCATGAAGCACCATTATGTTGTCTGTTGTCTTCAGCACCGGACCATTTACATCTCTTAATTGGCTGCCTTGGCAGATGATTCCGAGGCACGGAGCAGTTCCAGTATCTTTCTGCCTGCTCCTCCTATGGAACCTGCCCCCATTGTAATTGCCACGTCACCTGGTTTCAGGGTCGGGACCACTGCATGGGGAAGGTCTGCACACTTTTCCACAAAGTTTACAGGGCCGCCCCAGACAGATTTTATCACAGTTGCCAGCCTGCGCCCTGTGACACCGACAATTGGCTCCTCGCTTGCCGGATAGATATCTGCCAGCCACAGCTCGTCTGCCTCGCGAAATGCCGGAGGAAATTCATCCATGAGGTCCTTTGTCCGGCTGTACCTGTGGGGCTCAAACAGCACCACGATTCTTCTGTCTGGCCAGGCTGCTCTTGCTGCTGTGAGGGTTGCCTGGATTTCGGTTGGATGATGTGCGTAGTCATCCATCACGGTGATGCCGTTAACCTCTCCCAGTATGTCAAAGCGTCTGCCAACACCGCCGTAATTGCGCAGTCCCTGTTTTATCTGTTCAAACGGGATGTCAAGTTCTAGCCCAACTGCAATGGCGGCCAGGGAATTTCTGACATGATGGAGTCCCGGGGCAGGAAGCCGGATAAAGCCTAGCTCGCTTTCACTGCACCAGACATCAAAGATGACACCTGTGCCCTCATACTTGATGTTTCGTGCCTGCAGCTCTGCAAAGCTGTCGGTCCCGTAGGTGATTATCCTCTTTGAGGCCCTGGCAGCCATGTCTGCAAGAATCGTGTCATCACTGCAGAGTATTGTGACTCCATAAAACGGAACACTGTCGATGAACTTTGCGAAGGCCTCCTTGACTTTTTCAAAATCTCCATAGTGATCGAGGTGTTCACGATCGATGTTTGTTACAACTGCAATGCTTGGGGTGAGCCTTAAGAAACTGCCGTCACTTTCATCTGCCTCTGCAACAAGAAATTCGCCCTTTCCCCAGTAGGCATTGCTTCCTCCCATGCCATTGAGTTTCCCGCCTATTATTACAGTTGGGTCAAAATCCGCCTCTCTGAGCACAGAGGCAACCATGGAAGTGGTGCTTGTCTTGCCGTGTGCCCCTGCCACTGCAATGCCGAATTTTTTGAGACGCATGAGTTCAGCAAGCATCTCAGCCCTGGGAATTACCGGGATGTGTGCGAACCGGGCTGCTTCAACCTCGGGATTGTCGTCTCTGATGGCAGAGGATGTTACAACAACGTCTGCGCCAAGAACGTACTGCGGTTCATGTCCCCGGTATATAACCCCTCCCTTTTCTTCAAGGGCACGGGTGATGTCCGTTGTCCTGAGGTCAGAGCCGGTTACTCTGTATCCAAGGGTGAGAAGCACATGGGCAAGCCCGCTCATGCCTATTCCGCCTATTCCTACAAAATGTATATGTTGTTTTTTGTACATGTTCTGAATCCGTCTTTTTTACCTGTTTACTTCTTTAATTAAAAAATCCAGTTTCCCTGAAAGAGCATCATCTTCAATTTTTTTGTCCTACGCTTTCCAGTCCTGCTCAATAATCCAATCCCTGAGTTTGACATAGTCTTCTTGTGGTAATAATTTTATTTCTGGCTGAATTTTTTCCAATTGTAGCATTTTTGCATCTTGCTTGATCTTTGTAGCGTAAGAAGATGCTCTGTCTGTATAAATTTAACTTCCCGGAGCCGCAAAATGGGAGCGTATCTCTTCGTGGCCCGTCTCTTTATACTGCTGGCTGGAAATAGCAGCCCTTCCCGCAAGGCTCATAAGTTCTTTTGCTATGTGTGTGGCTGCATCCCTTTTGCCAAGTTTCATGGCAGCTTTTGACATGGCCTCAAGCCTTGCCCTGTCACCAAGAATATTTTCAATTTCCCCTGCAAGCCTCATTGCCCCGATATCTGATTCCAGGAACATTACTGCAGCACCTGCGTCGGTCATTGCCTGTGCGTTCTTTTCCTGGTGGTTGTCAGCAGCATAGGGGTAGGGTATGAGTATCGAGGGCTTTCCAAGGGCTGTAATTTCTGCAAGGGTGGTTGCTCCAGCCCTGCTTATCACCAGGTCTGCCTGCCGGTATGCCTTTGCCATGTCTGTGATAAATGGCCTGACATCCGCCTCAATGCCTTCTTTTCTGTAATATGCCTCTGTCTCTTGTGCTGATGCCTCACCTGTCTGATGCACTATATGCACTTTATGCCCTGACTGCCAGATATTGCGGAGAGCGGCACTTACCACCCGGTTCAATGCTGCGGCCCCCTGGCTTCCCCCCAAAACCAGTACGGAAGGCATGTCCTGTTTGTTTTCAGAGGGTGTAGTGGCTGAATTTAATATGGCACTGCGTACAGGGTTTCCGGTAAGTTCAATCCCGGGGTTTTTGAAAAATGCTTCGGATTCCCTGTAGGTGACGAAAATTCTGTCAGCAAATCTGGCTGCCATCCTGTTTGCAAGGCCAGGAACAGCGTTCTGTTCATGGATGGCAGAAGGTATGCCTAAAATCCTTGCTGCAAGCAGCACAGGCCCTGAGACGTATCCGCCTACCCCAAGCACAACATGGGGGCCAAAGTTTCTCAGCCTGAACGCTGCCCTGATAACCGCAGCAGGGAGATTAAAAACAGCCTTTAATTTGTTAGCAATTCCTGTACCTTTTATGGGTGTAACGTCAAGGGAATCGTGTTTCCAGTCAGTGGCCGCCAGGGCATTGACCTCCACCTTTCTGTCTGTTCCAAGCCACAATACCTCAATGGGCGTTATTGCCGCAAGCGCCTCGGCAACAGCGATGCCTGGGAACACATGCCCCCCGGTTCCGCCGCCGGTAATTACCAGCCTTGTTTTGCCATGATTGCTGCGTTTATGCATAATGCCCTCCGGCTGGCGGCTGCTAACTGCAGGCAACTGCCTTCACCGCCTTCTGGAAAGTGTCACCACGATGGCTGTAACTGTTAAACATGTCAAAACTTGCACATGCAGGAGAGAGCAGTACAGCGTCACCTGGCCGGGTATATTTAAGGCAAAGCTCAACTGCCCGTTTCATCACTGATTCACCATTTTTGCCCTTTCCTGCAAATTCCAGGGGTATGGCGCTTCCTGCGGCCTGCTCTACAGCCTCTGCGATTTCATTGCCATGTTCACCCATCAGTACAACTGTTCTTAACATTCCCCTGTCCCAGAGCCTTTTTAATACTGCTGCAAGGGGTGTATAGTCTTCATCCTTGCCTAGGCCCCCGGCAATCAGGGCAACTGGAGCCCCTGCATATTCAAGTGCCCTGATGGTGGCAGCGGCATTGGTTGCCTTGGAGTCATCAATATAGGTTATTCCTTCATGCTCCAGTACCTTCTGGTAACGGTGTGAAGGCGGGCTGAAGGTTTCAAGCGCCTGCTGAATCAGTTCCTTTCTGGCTCCTGCAAGCCTTGCCGCCGAGATTGCTGCCGCCAGATTTTCGAGGTTATGTGTTCCAGAAAGCCTCCAGTTGGAAAGATCATAACTTTCAGGTTCCGGTGCGCTTCCTGTGCAGTCTGTCCACATGGTATTTGACTCAGCACTGTACCAGGTTCCTGGAGCCTCCTGTTGCCTCCGGGGACCAAAGTAAAACCTTCTGCCCCTTCCCCTGGAAAGCCAGGGGGAGATTCCTGCGTCGTTTATGTTAAGCACTGCCCAGTCTTCCTCTGACTGCAGGTCAAGGAGGTGTGCCTTGCACTCTCCGTAAGAGTCAATGTCACCGTGGCGGTCAAGGTGATCCGGGGCAAGGTTTAGCCAGACAGCCACGGAAATTTTCGGTTTTCGAAAAGGCAGATTCCATGTTTTTTCAAGCAGTTCCAACTGGAAGCTGCTCACCTCAAGCACTGCCACATCATGGTCCATCACTTCAAAGAGAGGCGGTGAAATATTTCCTGCTGCAATTGCATCAAAGCCTGCATTTTCAAGCAGGTGGGCAGTTAGCATTGTGGTAGTGGTCTTTCCGTTTGTGCCAGTGATTGCGATTATCTTGCCCTTGAAAAAACTTGCTGCCAGCACAAGGTCATTTACCACCGTGCATCCTGCTTCATTTGCCATCATGATCGGTTTGGAAGAAGCAGGAATTCCAGGGCTTACCACCATTATGTCACAGCCAGTGCAGCTTTCTCTGCTATGTTTCCCAGCTTCGATAATAACGCCGTTTTTACTGCACCAGTCAGTAAAATCCTTGTTCCACGATCCCGCAGGCCTTGAATCACTCACTGTAACACGGGCGCCCTTTGATACAAGCCAGCGCGCTGCTGCCATGCCGGATTCCCCGGCACCCAGTACAGTGATATTCCTGTCCTCTAATTTGTAATACCCCTCTGTCATCTTAGCTTGAGCGTACTAACTGCAAGCAGTCCAAGGAGTATTGAAATTATCCAGAATCGTACAATTACCTTGGGTTCTGGCCAGCCCTTGAGTTCAAAGTGGTGATGTATGGGCGCCATTCTGAATATCCGCCTGCCCCCGGTAAGTTTGAAATATCCAACCTGGGCCATTACAGACAGTGCCTCCATTACAAATACACCCCCTGCAATGGCAAGTATTATCTCCTGCTTTGAGAGTACTGCCACGCAGCCAAGGGCGCCTCCCATGGCAAGGGAGCCGGAATCCCCCATAAAAATTTCTGCAGGATAGGTGTTGAACCAGAGAAACCCCAGTCCTGCACCTGCCATTGCCCCGCAGAATATGGCAAGCTCTCCTGCACCGGGGACTGAAGGTATCTGAAGATAACGGGCAAGTGTTGCATGTCCTGCAAGGTAGCAGAACAGGGCATAAACCGAGGCAGTTATTACAAAGGGGCCTGTTGCAAGACCGTCAAGTCCGTCTGTGAGGTTGACTGCATTTGATGCCCCTACCACCACAAAGGCTGCAAACAGCAGGTAGTAAATCCCCAGGTCGGGCCTGAGATTCTTGAAAAATGGGAAACTCAGGTGAGTGTCCCACGCACCATATTTGTAAATTATGAACGCCGCTGCTGCTACAAAAAAGGTCTGTGAAAATAGCTTGTACTTTCCTGGTAGCCCCTTGCTGTTCTTCTTTCTGATTTTAAGCAGGTCATCCTGTATGCCTGTTGCACAGTAGCCCCCGACTATCAGCAGCGATACCCAGATATAGATGTTGCCGAGGTCTGCCCAGAGCAGTGTTGAAATCATTATGGAGCTTATTATAAGCACCCCACCCATGCTTGGTGTTCCTGCCTTTGAAAGATGGCGTTCCGGGCCATCATCACGTATTATCTGCCCCATCTGCATCTTTTGCATGGTGCGTATGAACCAGGGTGTGAGCAAAAGCATGATAGTCAGTGCCGTAACCGCGGCATAAATGGTCCTGAATGTAATGTATTTGAATACATTAAAAAAAGGCCATGCCTGGTGCAGGGGATATAGCAGGTGAAAAAGCAACTTTATGCCCCTTTAGGCATTGCCGCCGGTTTTCAGGCTGGCAGGTGATGCCTTTTCACTTCTTCCGCCAGCGATGTTTTCAATTATGTTTACTGCCTGTTCAAGCCTCATTCCACGGGAGCCTTTCACAAGAAGGGCTGCATTTTCAGGGATGAGTGTTACTGCCCTGTCCTTTAACCATTCACACAGTGCGTCTGTGTCAGGAAAGAGCCTTATTCCAGCATCCGGAAGCCCTGCCCTGCATGCCCCTGCAGCTATTTCCCTGGCATATTCCCCGGCAGCAAGGAGCAGGTCCACCCCTGCGTCTGCTGCACTGACACCAAGTTCCTGGTGCAGTGTTTCTGCCTCTGCTCCAAGTTCAAGCATGTCACCAAGAATGGCTACCCTGCGCCTGTTTCCTGCATATACAGCAAGGGTTGAGAGGGCGGCCTCCATGGATGCCGGGTTTGCATTATAAAAATCGGAGATTATTACCCAGCCGTTTGCAAGCGGAATGTATTCAAGACGCCCGGGCACGCCTGAAGCCTGCTCCAGCCCCTGTGTGATCTGCTCAAGGGGTATGTTCATGGCAATGCCTGCGGCTACTGCGGCAAGGGCATTCTGTACGTTAGCCTCTCCTGGAAGGGGGAGACGGATTGTAAGTTTCCTGCTCTTGCCCTCTATGCCTGTGACTGTGCAGACCATGCGTGTCCCGGAGCCATCAGGCTGCCATGATTCACAGGTTACCAGGGTGTCCGGAATGCCGGATTCATGAGATTTGGCCTGGCTGTAACTGATTCCTTCCTGCATATTGAGCACCTCTTTTGATTTCATTGACCAACCCACTATGCTGGCGCATTTCAGGTATCTGGCACCCTGAACCACAAGCCTGTCATCAAGGTTTATTATGGCAGTGCCATGTTCAGGCAGGGCCTTCCAGAGTTCCCACTTCTGTTCTGCAATGGCTTCTATGGTACCAAGGCCTTCCAGATGTGCCTTGCGTATGTTTGTAATGATACCAATATCAGGCATTGAGATGCTGCAGAGCCTCTGCATTTCTTCAGGCTGATTCATGCCCATTTCAAATATGCCCCACATGGTGCCTGCAGGGGCGGAGAGCATGCTTAAGGGAAGGCCGATAAGGTTGTTGAAATTTCCCCTTGTCTCTGCCACAGGATACATGGCTGCTGCAACAGAAGCGACAAGTGACCTTGTGCTGGTCTTTCCGCAGCTGCCTGTAATACCTACCACCTTGTAATCCAGTTTTTTCCGGAAAAAACGGGCAAACTCTCCAAGGGCTTCAAGCGTATCCCTTACAACAATTATGCAGGGATCTCCCGGGATGGCAGTCAGTGCATCAATGTCAAGATATTCAAGTGCGGCTTCATCAATAACTGCCCCTGATGCACCGGCTTTAAGGGCAGCTTCCGAAAACCTGTTGCCATCAAAGTTTTCCCCTCGAAGTGCCCAGAACAGTTCGCCAGTTTCAAGGGTCCTGGTGTCTGTGGAAATTCCTGTGAACCTGGAATCTGAATTTCCTTTTACAGATACAGCGCCTGCAGCCTCTGCCACATCTGCAAGGGTTAGCTGCGGGTAGAGGGGGGAAGAGATGGGCTGGTCTGCGGAGTTTTCAGCGGACTCTGCCGCAGAGATGCACCTGCTTGCCTTAAGCACCTCTTTCCGGTCGTCAAATGGTATCTTTTTTCTGCCTATGATCTGGTAGTCTTCATGCCCCTTGCCTGCAACAATGATGCAGTCCTGTTTTTTCAGGCTGCAAACCGCCTCCCTGATTGCAACGGCGCGGTCAGGGATTACCCTCACCTCTGCCCTGGTGGAGAAAATGTCAAGCCCTGCAGTCATATCGCTCAGAATATGGTGGGGGGGCTCGGTCCTGGGGTTATCAGATGTTAGAAATACCTTGTCTGAGATTGATGCGGCCACACGGGCCATAATGGGCCTTTTTCCGCGGTCCCTGTCGCCACCGCACCCGATCACTGTTACAAGCCTTCCAGGGGTAAGTTCCTTAAGGGCCGAAAGCACCTTTTCAAGCGCATCCGGGGTGTGGGCATAGTCAATAAATGCCCTTATATCCTTTCCAATATCAACTGGCTCAAGCCTTCCCGGGACATTTTCCACTCTGCTGATTCCCTTGGAGATGGCGTCATGGTCTATACCAAGGCATAGTGCCGTGGCTGCTGCGGCAAGGATGTTGCTCAGGTTGTGGATGCCGACAAGGTGTGACTTGACCCTGAATGTGCCTGAAGGGGTTTTTATTAAAGCCCGTATGCCTGAAAGGTCAGCGGAGATCTCTTCTGCATGAATGTCTCCTGTGTTTATGCCAAAGGTAACGTGACGTATCCCCTGTTCCTCCAGTTCTCTGGCAAGTCGCCTTCCATACCTGTCATCCAGGTTGATTATTGAAAATTCCGGTGTGTACCTGGTGAAGAGGAGCTTTTTGGCCTGGAAGTACGCCTCCATGTCCCTGTGGTAGTCCAGGTGGTCACGGCTCAGGTTTGTGAAGATTGCAGCCTTGAATCTGCACCCAGCAACCCGCTGCTGTTCCAGTGCATGTGAGGAAACTTCCAGGAGACATGCGTCAACCCCAGCATCTCTCATATCTGCAAGGCCCTTTTGAAGGGAAACGGCATCAGGGGTGGTAAGGGATGCGGGCTTTTCGCGGCCATTGTACCGGCAGTTTATTGTGCCGATTACACCGGGGTTTTTGTGTGCCTGGTGTAAAATTGCCTCAAGCAGCCAGGTTATTGTGGTCTTTCCGTTTGTGCCTGTTATTCCGATCAGATCAAGGTGTCTGGAAGGGTGATTGTAGAGAATGTCTGCGGCAGCCCCTGCAAAGAGGCGTGTGTCCGGGACCGGAATAAGGGGAAAGCCCGTGGGCACCAGCGTTGTTTCAAGCTCAGCAAGTTCCTCCTGGGGTACAACCGCCGCTGATGCCCCGCGCCTTAAAGCCTGTTTTATGAATTGTGTGCCGCTTACCTGTGTGCCAGGTATTGCCACAAAGAGTGCCCCCTGTGTTACCTGCCTGGAATCCGTGCAGATCTCCTCCACCGGTATATTTATGTCTCCGGTATGCTGAATCTGTTCTCCAATGGAGTCTTTTAAGAGATTCTCAAGCATGATCGCCATTCTTCAAAGCCGTTATTGCCTTGAGCCTGCAGGATTCAGGTAAGGGCATGGAAATAGCACCTGGCCATCAGGGAACAGACCCGTCAGGCCAGGTGACCTGTCCCCCCTTACCGTCTTGCAATTCTTTGGTTTGTTGAGCACTCAAGCCTGCATTCCATGTCTTTTCCGATTTTGGCTCCTGCCCCCGGGCGTTGTGCGGTTACTGTTCCAGAGCCGCTTATTCTGGGAACAAGCCCAAGCTCAAGGGCTGTAACCACTGCCTGTCTCATGGTCATGCCAAGGAGGTTCGGCATTGTATTATGGCCCGGCTGGTGTTTTTTGATGTTACGGGCTGTCTTTATGCCTGGAATGGACTCCTGATCAAGCAGGCCCCAGGCCCTGCGGGCAGTGATGATTGTCTTTCCCAGGGTTCCGCGCCTTATCCTGGGGTCGTGGCTTGTGTTTTTCAGGACACTTATATATACAATGTCCGGGTTTTTTTCAGGCCAGAAACCCATTGATACCACTTCCTGACACCTTCCATCCTTTAACCTGGCAGATTTGGTGAGCTCATCAGTGCCAGGCGAATCCTCTCTTTTTACTGCAGCAATAGATGGCCCGTCATCAAGGCTCAGTTCATCAAGGACCCATTTGCTGGCTTCTTCAGTAAGCCAGGGAATATCAGCGGTTTCAGTTCTGGCAGACCTTGTATTTTTAATTACTGATGGAGCAGGGATTCTGCCGGCATTTATCAGGGCTGCAAATGCCCTTGCCATCTGTACCGGTGTGGCCCTTACGGTGTTGAACTTAATGTCCTCCCAGCCTGACGGAGCCATGGTTGGAATGCTTCCACTCTTCTCTCCGCTTAGGTAAAGGCCGGTCTCCTGACCCAGGCCAAGTTTCCATAACTCCCTGATTCCTGTGGGTGAAAAACTGAAATTTTCTGTTGCCTCTTTCCTCCAGGGGCTCCAGAAAGCCAGGCTGTTAACCGGAGAGCACCATGACCATTTTTTTCTGCCCTTTCGTGCAAAGATCTTTTTTATGTCGTCTTTTTGTGCCCCATTTTTATCTTCAGTGCTCGCTGCAGCGGTACTCTCGGGGCTGCTTTCCGCTTCATCTGCCGCGCTGCTTTCCGCTGCCATTAATTCTGAATAGAGCCGTGTCCACTCAAGTATTGGAAAGAACATCCAGGCGTCTATTTCATCCTCTATGGCATGGTTTGTAAAAGTCTGATCCGGATGTTTCCATGTATTTCCCGGGGAATCCTCCGGATTCCAGCCAGGAAGGCTTGCCATTGCAATGATCTCTCCTGTCTTGATGTCCATCATGACCAGGCTTCCGGACTTTGCACCCAGGCGCCTGATCTGTCTTTGAAGATCCTGTTCTGCCCATAGTTGAATGTCCTTGTTGATGGTAAGTTTAAGCCTGTTATCTGGTGACAGGACAGATTTTTTAAGTCCGGATCGACCTTCTTCGCTGAAAAGCGTGTCGCAGAAATACTCTATGCCATAGAGGCCGTGGCCGTGCTGTCCCCTGAATCCTAGAAGCGGTGAAGCAAGGCTTCCGTAGGGATATCCCCTCTTTATTATGGATGCTGAGGTCAGCCCCGGATAGGCAGTGCCCTGCTGGACTTCCCTGTTCATGACAAGGATGGTGTCAGCCCGATCAACTATTACCGGAGGGCTTTGAAAAAGGGTAGCAGTTTCAGGGACCGGAGCGACGCTGGAGCCCTGGAGTGCAGCACTGTCACCTGTCCCTCCATCCTTGTCAGGGAGACACCCTGTGCATGGGAGCAGCAGTGTAAAAATAACAGCGATTTTGAGAAAAACTTTAATTCCCACTGTCACCCTCCGTGTCAGATGCAGAAACAGGGTATTCTGGTGCGTGCCTTGTTTTTTAAACTTTCATGCTATGGGATTTGTCACCACCTGACCTGAAAGTTAACTCAAAGCTCAAAGTCGGAAGCTGAAAGCAAACATGGTTTCTTTTACTTTGAGCCTTGAGCTTTCAGCTTTGAGCTATTTTGATGTTCAGTTCAGGGTGACGGTCTGTCCAGGTTTTGCAGGATGCAACCCCAGTTTGGTTCCCAGCGGGGCAAGGTTCTTTTCGCTTAGCAGGAGTTTTTTCTGCTGCTCAAGCCTGGATGCCGTCTCCATAAGGGCTGTCTGTTCATTCTGCAGTTGGGTTATGTCTGCTGAAATGCGGTTAACTTCGTAACTGGTCCACAATCCCACGCAGAAAAGCACAAATGCCGCTATCATCCCTGCTGCTTCCAGCCTGGAGATGCGTATGGCCCATGCGGTTGACCTGCGAGCGGGTTTTCTTTTCATGGTGGCCGGGCTGTAAATGCGGCGTCTTGGCGGTCTGATTGTTGCTGTCCTGATATTCATGTCCACACCTCCTGCAAGTGGCTAATCCTGGTTGATTCTTTCAGCTACCCTGAGCTTTGCACTTCTTGCCCTGGGATTGAGTTTTATCTCTTCTTCGTCTGCGGTAAGAGGCTTTTTGGTAATTGGCTGAAGCCTTGGGTCATCCCTGAATGCAAATTTTACAAGCCGGTCCTCAAGGGAGTGAAAGGATATTATGCAGAGCCTTCCTCCTTCACTGAGACAGTCCGGCAGAACGTCCAGCGCGTGTTTAAGATTGTCCAGTTCCCTGTTTACCGCGATTCTAAGTGCCTGAAATGTGCGGGTGGCAGGATGTATACGCCTTGGATGAAATTTCCGCGGTATTGCCCGTGACACAAGCCTTGCAAGCTCACCTGCCGTAAGGATGGGCTGTTTTGTCCGCTGTTCGACAATCCTCTCTGCAATGCGCTTTGCCCATCTTTCCTCGCCATAAACGCGAATAAGTTCAGTAAGCCCCTCCATGGGCAGGTTGTTTACCAGGTCAGATGCCATTACAGAACCGAACCTGTCCATGCGCATATCAAGGGGTTCTTCTGTGTTAAAACTGAAGCCCCTGCCGCTGTGTTCAAGCTGGAAGGAAGAGAGCCCTATGTCCAGCAGTATGCCATCGACCTTGTCAATGCCATTGCTCAAGAGGACCTCTGGAATGTCTGCAAAGTTTGATTTCTGCAGCATGAAACGGTTTTTCCAGTTGTGGATTGCCTCTCTGGCAAGCATCAGGGCGTCATCATCCCAGTCAAGTCCGATAAGCAGGCGCATGTCCGGGCATGCTTCAAGCATAGCCCTGGCATGGCCCCCCATGCCTACAGTCCCGTCAACATAGATGCCCCCGGGTTTCAGATTCAAACCCTCAAGCACCTGTCTGGTCATTACTGATACATGGATCTGGGTGTCAGACACTGGTCTCCATTTTAAAGATGTCGTCGCTGAATTTATCAAAGTTATCCCTTGCCGATGACAGTTCTTCGTCCAGACGTTCCTTGCTCCAGATTTCAAAATAGTTCAGCATGCCTGTGAGCATTACTTCGCGCTGCAATCCAGCTTCTTCCCGTAGTGACGGTGGTATTAGAATTCTGCCCTGTCCGTCCAGGGTACATTCCACAGCCGCTCCAAGAAAATATCTCTTGAACTTGATGATATCAGGAGGCCCGATGGTGTACTTTGCAAATTTTTCTTCAATGAGCCGCCACTCCTCAAAGGGATACGCCACCAGGCATGAAGGCTGATTGGTCAGAATGAGCCGTGAGTCATTCTTTGCCTTCAAAACGTCCCGGAAACGGGCTGGTATGCTTAGGCGGCCCTTTGCATCAAGCATGTGGGCCGACCTTCCTCTGAACATAGACGGACTCCCTTGTTATACCACTTTATGCCACTAAATACCACTATAGGGAAAATCAGTCCACCATGTCAAGGGATGGATTTAGATTTTTTTGATAAAATGAGGAAATGGTTATTGAATGCCTAGATTGAGCGATTGTCGGATTTGCTGCATATCCGCGAAAGAGGAATTCCCATAATAGTCGGCTATATGGGGATTCCACTG
>JALWJV010000261.1:3111-3408 GCA_026996955.1 Deltaproteobacteria bacterium | reverse complement strand
AACGAAGAAGGCGCTGAAGGAAATGAGCGTGGTGAAGGCGGGTAAACGGTTGTGTGTGCAGCTGTCTTGAGGTCCTGACCATTATTTACGCATGATAAAATGTCTCCTCAGGGAGCTGGATGGCTGTCAGCATATTTCCAAGTGCAGCCCCGGTATCTATGCCTATCTTGGTGGGGGTGACCAGGGGGAGCTCAAAGGGTGTGTGGCCAAAAATTACCTTTTTGCCAAAATCGTGCTGACTCAACAGAAACGCCTCGCGAACATCGCACAGAATTGATATGTCAGTGTCCTCAGGCA
>JALWJV010000261.1:0-3101 GCA_026996955.1 Deltaproteobacteria bacterium | reverse complement strand
CGGATCAAGTCCTGCATGCACAAAGATATAATCTTCATTCTGCCACAAAGGTTCAAGGGACAGCAGGAAATCCAGGTGTTCCCTTGGAAGAAAGCTTGTGGGCTGAAGGTGGAATCCTTCCTGTTGGTGGTAACTGTGAACTGTGGCATCAAGCCCCATCTGGCGGAGGTAGGGCACCAGGGCAGGGTCCTCGGTTTTGTGATACTCAATCAGCAGGTGCTCATGATTTCCAACCAGTGCAACCATGCGCGGGTTTTCTTTTTTCAGCTGGCAAAGGTAATCCAGCACCTTTGCAGATTCCGGTCCCCGGTCAATATAGTCTCCTATGAAGACAAGCCTGTCACGTTCAGGGTTGTACGGTAAACGCTCCATCAGCTTTCGGAGTTTGTCATAACAACCGTGAATATCCCCAATGGCAAATATCTTTTCTTGCATTACTTAACCCTGTGGTAACTACTCAGCGCGTTGATGTTATTAGGTTGATAATTGGCCCTTTAATGATTACCGCTTTACAGTGACCTAGATTGAGCGTTTCAAAACTGGAAAGCTATAATCGATATAACTCCTTTTAATTTCGTTGAAAAAACAATTTTCCAGATTTTGAAACGTTCAATCTAGGAGTGAGAAATTTTGCCATATATGGGCTGGAAAAACAACTATATTTACCACAAAAAAAACCGCTTCAGCCATAATGCCTGAAGCGGTTGAATTCATGATTTGTCCTCGAGGTTGTCTTTACATTGCAGCAGTTGCCTGCCGCCACAGCCTGAGGCTTGTTCGTGATGGACTATGCGGCGGTTCCCTGCTTGTGAGCCATCATGCCTTTGACCATGGCAACAATAATGATGAGCGCTGCTGTTCCAAGGGCTGTAACAAGTGACCAGAAGCTGATGGAATCAAGAACCTTCAGTGCTGTATCACTGATTGGCTCCATCCAGCCAAGGTCAACAAGATATCCAGGTACCTTGGCGCCGCGGCTTACCGCAACGATGAGCATGGTTGATGCCATAACCAGCTTGATTACATAGTCCTTGACGTATGTTGTTCCAAGGGCACCCAGCTGCACGCCGATAAGTGAGCATGACAGGAGGAGTACTGTAAGACGGATGTCAATGAGTCCTGCAAGACCCCACTGGATGGAACCCCAGCAACCCATAACAAAGGCTATTACCAGCTCTGTTGCGCTTGCAACCACTGCGCTTACGCCAAGAACGTAGATAAGGCCGGGAACTCCGATAAACCCCCCAACTGCGATTGTTGCAGCCAGCATACCGGTGAGGATACCAACCGGAAGGGTAATCCAGGCAGAAACTGTGATGTTTGCGGTCTTGAAGTGGATCATGGGCGGAATCTTGATGTTCTGCATCTTGAGGGCAAGGGTACCCACTTTCTCTTCCTTTGTACCCTTTGCAAGAGAGATGGCGTCCATCATAACGTATCCACCAACAAATATGAGGACAACAAGGAAGACCACACTGATGTAGAGGTTTGAGCCGGCACCGCCAAATGCTGCCAGGATTGCCTTCTGAATCATAATACCGATCTGGACACCGACAATTGCACTGACAGCCATTACCAGTCCCAGCTTGATATCAGCCTGACCATATTTCCAGCGTTTGTAAGCCCCAACCATTGCCTTGGGGAACTTGTGACACATGTTACTGGCAACTGCAACAGCACCAGGTGCACCCAGGGACATCATGGCCGGTGTCATGACAAATGCGCCGCCTGAGCCAATAAAGCCTGAGAGCAGTCCACCTACCGCACCGATTGCCATCAGGGCGATTATGCGGACAATGGTCATGTCAAGGAACATTATCTCAATGCTCTTGATCTCTCTCATCTCAGGTGCAGCATGAGCTGCCTCTCCCTCATGAGCCCCCTCCAGGTGTACCAGGTTTACAAGAACCTTGCGATTTACCGGTATGTCTTCCGGCTTCATTGATTCGGGATAGATCAGGGTAAGTTCTTCATCTGTGGTGTCTTTACGGAATTTCAGGGTGTGAGAAGCCGGGTCAACGGAAAGTATCTCTCCCTTGAGCAGGTCCTTGGATGGACCAGCGCCACCGGCAATAACGGATGGGCAGATGATCACCATTGATACTAAAAGTGTCAGAATTGATATGATAAACTTTTTCATTTGTTCTAAATCTCCTCCATTCAGGTAATTTTGACCGGTCAGTTTTGGCTCCTAGTGGCTTGATTTTGCCTCAATTCCCAGACATTCCAGCAAGTTGCTGGCAAATGCTCCGTGCACGAAAGAAAACCAGAAAACAGTTACGATGGGGAAGATGGTGTTGACTCCACCTTTTGTATAGACCTCAGTAACCAGTTGTTCGTTCTTGAACAGGAAAATGTAGGAG
This sequence comes from Deltaproteobacteria bacterium, assembly GCA_026996955.1. Taxonomy (GTDB): domain Bacteria; phylum Desulfobacterota; class Dissulfuribacteria; order Dissulfuribacterales; family QOAL01; genus S144-17. Next base: position 738 of record JALWJV010000261.1, on the reverse strand, counting down.
GCCAGGGAGATTGCTCCCATGATGACCGTCTTGCCCCACGGTTTGCCTTTTGATGTTGTAGTTGCCATTTTGTAAATCTCCTTCCCTTGTAAAGTTTATTGTGACAGTGTTGTGTCACAAAGTTAAAACAGTCCGTAATGTGCACCGGAAATCTGGTTTGTAGCCGGTGCTGACTTTTTAATTTGTGACTTGATTATTTTTATGCCTTTGCCCATGTGCTAAACCTGTCCGCTCTCTCCGGGCTCAGGCGTTCTCAGCACATGCAGGCGTGGCGGTTTGTCTGTTGTTTCTCCCTGATCTGAATGATCCGGTTCATCATAGAGTATGAATCTGATGTCCGGTTCCTGCTCCCTTGCCCTTCTGATGGCTGTATCCTTATCATTGACATCAACAATGGTTGTTACCTTTATGTTTGATGTCCATGCCAGGGATGCGAATTCAGATGCCTTTTTTTCTATCTCTGCCTCAAAGCGCAAAATTTCTCTTCGGCGGCTTTCCTTGTCCAGGCCGTGGCACTGTTCATTTACAAAAAGAACTATAACTTCGAGGTCAAGCCGGACAGCTACAGTAAGGGCATAATCGGCAAGCTCTTTGGAGAGCTCATTGCCGGTTACCACAACAAGAAGTTTTGGTTGTCCTGTTTTCATTACTGTGTGCCACGGTTTCTCAGAAAATAATAAAAAACAATGGTATCTATTCAGCGTGGTAAATGATCTTGTTTTGGAGTGACTTTGAAGA
>JALWJV010000260.1 GCA_026996955.1 Deltaproteobacteria bacterium | reverse complement strand
AATTGCAAAAAGTTCCGTATCCTTCATAGGTGTTCCGGTTTTTCTTGACGGACGGCCTGAAGGAGTGCTGAGCGTTGATCGTCTTTTTGGCCCTGATATCCAGCTTGAGGATGACATGAGATTCCTGATGGTGCTTTCCACCCTAATTTCCCAGTTTCTTGGCCTAAATCGCACAATAATCAGGGAAAAAAGGCAACTGAAAACGGAAAATAAAAGTCTCAAGGCGCTGCTCCATGCAAAATTCAACCAGCATTTTATTGTTGGCAACTCCAAGGCCATGCAGGACGTTTTCTGGAATATTGAAAGGGTGGCACCGAGCACTGCTACAGTACTCCTGCTTGGAGAATCAGGAACCGGCAAGGAGCTTGTGGCGCGTGCCATACATGAAGCCAGCCCCAGACGGCATAACGCATTCATCAGGATCAACTGCGCTGCCCTCCCGGCGCAGCTTCTTGAATCAGAACTGTTCGGATATGACAAAGGGGCATTTACCGGGGCGGCTTCATCCAGGCCAGGCAGGTTTGAACTGGCGGACAAGGGCACAATATTTCTTGATGAAATTGGAGAAATACCCGTTGATCTCCAGGCCAAGATATTGAGAGTGCTTCAGGAGCAGCAGTTCGAACGTTTGGGCTCGGCTGTAACACGTCAGGTGGATGTAAGGGTAATTGCCGCAACCAATGTGAATCTTGAAGAGGCTGTTTCATCCGGCACCTTCAGGGCTGATCTCTATTACCGCCTGAATGTAGTTCCCATAAACCTGCCTCCGCTAAGAGACAGGCGAGAGGACATACCACTGCTTCTGGACCATTTTCTGCGTTTAAGTAACCAGCGCAACGGCCGTAATATAAGAATGTCAGGAGAATTTCTTGATTTTCTCACACAGTACCATTGGCCCGGTAATGTGAGGGAGCTGCAGAACCTGGTGGAACGGCTTGTAATCCTCTCAACATCAGACGTACTCACTGTCAGTGACCTGGAGGGTAATCTCAGGACACCATTATCTGAATCACCTGAAACCTTCAAGTCTCCTGCTGAACCTGCACCAGTCAATGCCTCACATGCTGAGGAGGTGATAAACCGGGCTCGAAAACCTGGAAAATCGCTACGGGAAATAGAAAGAGAAGAGGTAATTGCAGCACTTGAAAGGCATGGTTGGATACAGATACGCGCTGCAAAAGAACTGGGGCTTACCCAGAGGCAGATAGGCTACCGGATTAAAAAATACAACATCAGAAAGCCGGATTATCTTAACCTAAATTGAGCGTTTTCAAAATCTGGGAAATTGTTTTTTCACCGATATTAAAAGGAGTTATGTCGATTATAGCTTGCCAGTTTTGAAACCCTTCGGGATTGCCGTATTTACTGCATCTCCTTTGTCAGAGGAATCCCCATATAGCCGACTATTATGGGAATTCCTCTTTCGCGGATCTGCAGCAAATCCGACAATCGCTCAATCCAGGCTTAAATAGCATGGGGCGAACATTCAGATTCGCCCCATACATTACCTATTCATCCACATCCTGTACCGCAACCCGTGCATGCCCCCTTGGAGGAACATTTTCTCATGCGTCCCTGGAGTGAATGAAGTCCCTTTCCGGTGTACACTGCCTGAAGTCCTTTTTCGATAAACCCTTCCATGGTAACCGGCTTTATGCCTTTTTTTGCAAGTATCTCTTTTGGCGTATGGCCAAGATCATTTACAAGTATTGCGCGGCAGTCAGCAAGTATGCGGCATATATTGAGCCAGCGGGCTGTACCGCCTCCGGGAGGCGGAGCCTTGCGTTCTTCTACAAGCTGATAGCCACCGTTTCCGTCTTCACCCCATACCTGGAAACGGCTTGCCTCCCCAAGATGCTGATTTACAAGCACGCCCTCCATTGTGGCAACTGCAACATATGGGCGCGCTGCCAGCGATAATTCAGTGATACCGGCACATGCCGAAAGACAGCCGCGCATTTCATCTGTGCGGTCATCTTCCAGAAGACCTACGGCATCAGCCCGGCAGCGGGTGCAGTGCCTCATCTGTGGTAGGTATTTTTCTGCCTGTTGTCTTGTAGTCGCCATCATGGACCCGGTCGGCTCTTCTATATTCTCAAAAACAGTCCCTGAATTTGGAAATATGGCCATGCAGTTCATCAGATCTGCACCCAGCTCTTTCATGGTTCTGGCAACCTCAGTGATGTGGTGATGGTTTATCCCGGGGATTACAATGGTATTTATCTTTACGGTTATGTTGTATTTTTTCAGCTCTCTTATGGCATTAAGCTGTCTTGCCAGCAGGATCTCAGCTCCCTGCAAGCCTCTGTATATGACTTTGCCGTCCCTGACCCACGAGTAAATCTTTGCCGAAATTTCGGGATTCACTGCATTTACAGTCACTGTTACGTGGGACACCCCTATTTCCGACAGTTCCGGTACATGAGCAGAGATGTTCATTCCGTTTGATGCCAGGCACAAAATGGTTTCCGGAAACCTGCGCCGGATCAGGCGCATTGTTTCAAGTGTTGCCTCTGCATTGGCAAAGGGGTCACCCGGGCCTGCAATGCCCGCTACAGAAATCCGAGGCTCCTTTTCCAGTACCTTTTCCATGTAGTACAGGGCCTGTTCAGGGGTAAGTACAGTACTTGTCACGCCAGGGCGAGATTCATTAACACAGTCATATTTACGGTTACAGTAATTGCACTGTATATTACACTTTGGCGCAACAGGCAGATGGACTCTGCCATACTGTCCCTTGACTTTGGCATTGAAACATGGATGTTTTCTAAAATCCGGCAGGGGTGTTGTTTTCATATACCTGGTCTCCCTGTAAGTAGTGTCAGGCAGTTTCAGACCATAAGTGGCCCTCTTATGCCTTGCCAGCTACTAGCTTGTGCAGTGAATTATTAATTTTTTACATGTATGCATAACCCACATCAGATCTGTTCTGCTTGCGGGCAATAATGGCATTTACCACTGTGTCAAAAAGGGCCTGCGCCCCTCTGTAACCAAGATGAAGTATCCTGTGGCCTCCAATCCGGTCATGTATGGGAAAACCAACCCTGACAAGGGGAATCCCCAGTTTTCTGGCAAGCGGATATCCCTTGGAGTGACCTATAATGATGTCCGGTTTCAGTGATTCCGCCATCTCGCTTATGTCAAAAAAGTCCATTCCCTCATAAACAGCAGGCTGTTCAGGCAGTATGTCAGCGGTGACATCCCTGATGGCACCTGCAAGAAGTCCAGACCTGCCGCCGGATGCACACAAAACAGGCATTACACCTATCTCTGCAAGAAATGCTGAAAGCCCCGTTACCAGGTCCTCTTCGCCGTAGATAACAGCCTTTTTCCCGAATACATACTTGTGCCCGTCAACGTAGGAATCAATCAGCCTGCCCCTTTCAAGCGCATATTTTTCTGGAACAGGCCTTCCTGTAATAC
>JALWJV010000259.1 GCA_026996955.1 Deltaproteobacteria bacterium | reverse complement strand
TCTAACATCGGAGTGTCATGCTTTTTGACATCTGCCATTTAATTCTCCCTCCTTGATGGTGTATTTTTTGCTGGTTATAGTGTAAAACGTCCGGGACGGCGGAAGCCGATACACAGCCCGGGGCTAAAATGAATAACTATTCGGTGAAAAATGACGCACCTTTTCATAGGTAAAACCGTTTATAATATCCAACGCCTTTGCTTGTCAACCCTAAAAAACATGAGAACTGTCTAAAAATGAATGGATGCTCATTTTTTTTGACATTCTCTGAAATCAGGGTCTTGCACAAAACACATCCTTATCCATAAAATGGCTCAATTCCTGAATGGAGATTCAATTTGTCTGCTCTTTCATGTGATCTGCACACCCACTCAAACTGCTCTGACGGTTCTGACTATCCTGGTGTCCTTGTGAAAAAGGCTGCTGAGGCAGGGTTGCAGGCTATTGCGCTTACAGATCACGATACAGTCAGCGGGCTTGCCGAGGCAGGGGCTGAAGCCCTGACCCTGGGTATAGAGTGTGTGCCCGGTATAGAGTTTGGCGTCCTTTCCTCAAGGGGTAACATGCACATCCTCGGCTACTTCATTGAGCCTTCAGCCCCCCTGTTCAGTGCCACGCTTCAAAGGGTGCAGGCTGCGCGGGCTGAGCGTACCCCAAAGCTCATTAAACGGCTTTCTGAGCTTGGCATTTCCATCACCATTGATGATCTTGAGTCCATTACAAGAGGCGGCCAGGTGGGTCGTCCACATTTTGCAAGGCTCCTTGTGGAAAAGGGGTTTGCAAAGGATTTCGGGCAGGCATTCTCAAAGTATCTTGCCCGGGGAGCCAAGGCATATGTGCCAAAGTCCATACTTTCACCTGGGGAGGCAATCCAGGCCATCCATTCAGCCCATGGTCTTGCCGTGCTTGCCCATCCCTTCTCGTTGCGGTGTACAAGCCGCAGGGAACTTGAGACCGTGGTTCAGGAGCTGTGCCAACAGGGACTTGACGGCATGGAGTGCTGGTACAGTGAACATTCTCCTTCCTTTACAGGACAGTGCCTTGATATAACCAGGAAGTTTAATATTGTTGCAACAGGGGGCAGTGATTATCACGGTGCTGCAAAACCTTATATAAAGCTTGGCAGTGGTAAGGGAAATCTGGTTGTGCCTTACGAATGTGTTGAAGCATTGAGGGCAAGGCATGAGGAGAAGTATGGCGCCTGATGTTGGAGTATGATCTGCGTATAGCGATTTTAAATTCATGAAAAAAAACCTTAAGTATATATCAGTTCTGATTATAGCGGGTTTTCTTATTGCCTGCGGCGCGGTGAATGCGGCAGGAGAAGGGCCTGATTATGGCGGAGCAATAGTTGTTGGCTCAATAGGGGATGCATCAAATCTTATCCCCATGCTCTCTTCTGATGCCACATCTCACAGTATCGCCGGATTGATCTATGCCGGGCTTGTAAAGTATGACAAAAATCTTGAGCTTGTGGGGGATCTGGCAGAGTCATGGGATATTGAGCAGGATGGCAGGCTTATTACATTTCACCTGAGACATGGAGTCAAATGGGAGGATGGGCATGAGTTCACGTCTGCTGACGTGCTTTTCGGTTTTGATACCATAACTTCCCCTGATACACCTACTGCATATGCAGGAGATTTTCTTGAGGTTGAAAAGGCAGAGGCACCGGATCCATACACATTCAGGGTGTTGTATAAAGAGCCTTTTGCACCGGCCCTGAGCTCATGGGGCGATATAGTAGTGCTCCCGCGCCATCTCCTTGAAGGGGTAAAGATAACCGAAAGCCCCCTTGCCAGAAAGCCTGTGGGCCTTGGCCCCTTCAGGTTCAGGGAGTGGAAGACCCAGGAGAAGATTGTTCTGGAGCAGAGCCCAACCTATTTTGCAGGAAGGCCCTATCTTGACCGGTATATAATGCGTATTATCCCGGATCCTGCAACTATGTTTCTTGAGCTTAAGGCAGGCGGGCTTGACTGGATGGGGCTCTCTCCAATGCAGTATCAGCGACAGACTGAGACCCCGTTTTTCAAAAAGAACTTCGCAAGGTACAAGTACCTTTCATTTTCCTATACCTACCTGGGCTATAATCTCAGGCATCCATTCTTCAAGGACAGGCGTGTCAGGCAGGCAATATCCTATGCAGTTGACAAGGAGGAGATTATCAGGGGCGTGCTGCTTGGCTACGGGGTTGTTGCCACAGGCCCTTACAAGCCCGATGCCTGGTATTATAATCCAAACGTGCGCCGTTATCCTTACGACCCTGAGCGTGCACGCAGCCTGCTTGCCCAGGCAGGATGGAAGGACAGTGATGGTGACGGCTGGCTTGACCGGGATGGGCAGGTTTTTGAGTTCACTGTGCTTACCAACCAGGGAAACAGCCTCAGGGACCGTACTGCCCAGATAATACAGTACAGGCTTAAACAGATAGGGATAAACATGCATATCAGGGCCCTGGAGTGGACTGCTTTCATAAATGATTTTATCGACAAGCGGCGTTTTGAGGCTGTAATCCTTGGCTGGACCCTGGGGCAGGACCCTGATCTGTACGATATATGGCATTCTTCCAAGACTGCCCCCAAGCAGCTTAACTTTGTGGGCTACAAAAATCCTGAGCTTGACAGGTTACTGGTTGCTGGCAGACGCACCTTTGATCGCAGGGAGAGAAAGCGCGTTTATGCAAAGGTGCAGGAGATACTTGCCGAGGATCAGCCGTACACCTTTCTTTATGTGCCAATGTCCCTTCCGGTTATTCATAAGCGCTTCCGGGGCATAAAGCCTGCCCCTGCGGGTATTTCATACAATCTTGAGCGTTGGTGGGTGCCCAGGAATGAACAGAAGTATATTATGCCTTGAGAGTCGGGCAATGTCTGGAACATAAATGAGTATTAGATGATAAGGTCCTTCAAATGCAAATTAACCGAATCCCTGGCAAGAGGAGAACGGGTAAAAAAATTTGTGAACATTGAAAAAGTCGCCAGGCGTAAACTGAGGCAACTTGAAATTGCTGGTTCCCTCCATGATTTAAGAGTCCCTCCCGGTAATCATCTTGAACTGTTAAAAGGCAATCGGTATGGTCAGCACAGTATTCGCATCAATGACCAATGGCGTATCTGTTTTGTATGGTCTGGTGGAGGGGCAGAGGATGTGGAGATCGTTGACTACCATTAGCGGAGAAATATTATGGAAAAGCTCGATCCTGTAACACCTGGTGAGATACTGTTGGAAGAGTTCTTAAAACCCATGAAGATCAGCCAGGAACGGCTGTCCAGGGAAACCGGAGTGCCTCTTGATGAAATAAATAAAATAATCGCTGGCAAGCGTCCGGTTTCTGCTGATATTGACCTGAGACTGTGTCGTTTTTTTGGCCTTTCCAATGGATATTGGCTAAGGGCACAGGCAGCCTATGAGACAGAAGTGGCTGAGCG
>JALWJV010000258.1 GCA_026996955.1 Deltaproteobacteria bacterium | reverse complement strand
ATCATCCACGTTGGCTATCAGGAGCCCTTCTGTGACCTCCAGCACTAGCCTGTTGCCTGGTATTCCCCATAATTGAATAAAGTGTGTTACCTGGGAGGCAAAATCAGGCGTGCAGAAATGCCGGGGGCTGATATTAACCGAAATGGTAAAATCAGAGTCTGGATATTGGGAAATGAGTTTGCAGACCTCGTTAAGGACCCAGTTACCAATCTTAAAGACGAGATTAGTCTCTTCGGCTACGGGTATGAAGATCATGGGAGGTACAAGCCCCCTTTTGGGGCTGTACCAACGAACCAGTGCCTCCGCACCTGTAAAATTGCCACGGGCATCTACCTGTGCCTGGAGATAGAGCCTCAGCTCATGGTTTTCTATGCCGTGCATGAGCTCATTTTCAATTGCAAATTTTTCCCTGATTTCTTCCTCTAATCTTTCATCATATATGACAGAGCAATTTCCACCCAGGTGTTTTGCTTTGCGGAGGGCTGTATCCGCTTTTCTGATCACATCATCAGGCCCCTCCCCTGCCAGGCATTGGACAGGCGCAGCCCCAATGCTCACAGTGAGATTTATGCCATCATCAATTGTGAATTCCTCTTCCATGGCAATGTGAATTTTTTGGGCTATGCTGTCCAGGGAGTCACTGATATCAGCGGGCTGGTTGTTATTATCCAGAGGAGTCGGTGTAAGTATACCGAATTCATCAGCGGCAAATCGAGCGATGATACTTTCATCTGCAAAACATGAGTGCAATCTGACGCCAACGTAATTTAACAAAAGGTCTCCTGTCTCAATTCCTCTTGCCTGATTTACTATCTTGAAGCGGTCTATGTTTATTAAAAACAGGGCCGCCATGTTCCCAGAAGATATGGCCTCTTCGAGACGGGATCTTAAAAAGACCCTATTGGGCAGCCCGGTGGTCTGGTCATAGTGAGCAATAAAATCCGCCAGCCGTTTGGCATCGTTAACAGCCTTGGTAAGCGCTAGATGCAGAGAGACAAAGCGTGTTCCAACTGTAATGTGTGCCTTAAGTTCATCCGGATCAAAGGGTTTTGAGATGAAGTTGTCTGCTCCGGCTTCGAGAGCTGAGATAATATCGTTTTTTTCACTGCGAGAGGTGAGCATTATGACATAGTGTGGTACTTCAGGACGTTCCTCTCTTAAAGTCTTCAGTACCTCAATTCCGTTAATTCCCGGCATGTGCCAGTCCAGCAGGAGTACAAGTGGAGTGTCAATTTCAAGTAGAATTTTTTGTGCATCAACGCCGTTGTCAGCTTTTAGGATTTCGAAGCCCCATTTATTCAACGTGGATTCAAGCAAAAGAGATATTACTGGATCATCATCCGCAATGAAGATTTTTCGTGATTGATCGGTATTTAAAGTCATAGTCAGAATATTCAGATTTGATTCACTGCCCGGTACCAAAGTGTACTAGACAGGATTATTTTTATTGGCAGTTAATGTGGCCATGCCCACGATTTCAAATTCCACGCGTAATGTTTGGACATAATATCCATCAGATGAATGGAGTAATCAAACAGGGGGTTCACGTTTGATTAGGTTAAGTTACCGTCCTTTAATTCATCGGCATATTGATGCCCAATATTTATTTTTTTGAAATTAATTGTGTCCCCAAGCTATTTTTTTTTACACACCTAATTCCCCAAATCCCTTTTCATTATCCCAAATTGACACAGGATTCCCATAATGTTAGCCTCATCCATTGTTCTGGATGAGTCCGATCTCGTTTTTCCGGGCATCCGGGGTTTGTGGTGCAAATATTCTGAATTTAAGGGTCATTTTATGTCAATTAAACGCGGCATTTTCTTGTTTTTTCTAGTTCTTTCCCTTTTCTTTCCATGTCTTTTCTTATCCGTTTCCTGGGCCACAGCAGTGAAAAATGACAAAGCTGCTGCCACAGCTACTGTGCAGGACGATAATGCAGCAAGCGAAACCGGGGTTATTGACAACACGCTTCCCACTCTTAAATCCATCCTTGAACTTCGGGCCCATCTGGAAAAGCAGCTCAGAGAGAAAAAAAAGCTTCTTAAACATGCCTCGTCCCAGAGTGAAAAAGAGCAGCTTCAGCGCGATATTCAGCGAATCAATCAACAACTGACAGAATCCCGTGAGGATTTTGACAGGATTGCTGCCGGCATAGATATATCAAGCTTTCAGGATAAAAAAGAAAAAAAGTTTGACTGGAAGGAAGAAATCACATCGCTGGTAAGGCCTGCCCTTGACGAGATGAAGCGCATGACAGCAAAGGTGCGCCAGAAATCCGAACTGAACATGGAGATTGAGCGGGTAAGCAAGTTGCTCCCCAGTGCCAAAGACGCAGTAAAAAATATAAAAAAGCTCATTTCAGAGACCAAGGACAGGACCTTGAAACGGGCATTGCAAAAGGAGCTAAAGAAGTGGAATAACACGGTTACCCAGCTTGAAAACCAGTACAAGATTGCCAAAATGCAGCTTGAACAGCTTGAGAGTGAAGAAAAGTCCCTGCTTGAAGCCTCCAGGTCGTCAGTTGCCCATTTTTTCAAGACGCGGGGGCTTTATCTCATTCTCTCTGTCCTAGTGTTCGTGGGCATAATTATCTTCTGGGTGGCTGTTTACAGGTTGATTGTAAAGGTTGTACCTGGTTACCGTGAAGAGCACATTTCCCTGAAACTGAGAATTTTTGACCTGACAGTCAGGATTATTGCCGCAGTTATGGCAATTGGCGGCATATTTGTAGTGCTTTACCTTGCACAGGACTGGATGCTTCTCAGCCTTGCAATAGTGGTTATGCTTGGCGCTGCCTGGACAGCCCGGCTTGCCATCCCCCGCATGTGGAACCAGGGCAGGTTGATGCTTAATATCGGGCCTGTGCGTGAGGGAGAACGGGTGGTGATTGATGGCATCCCGTGGCTTGTCAAAAAAATCAATGTCTATTCTGACTTTTACAATCCTGAGCTCGGGGTAACACTTCGTTTTTCCATTGATAAACTTCTGACCATGGAATCCCGCCCCTTTGATCGTTCCGAGCGGTGGTTCCCGTGCCGCAAGGGGGATTGGGTGATTCTCTCTGATGGCACCCGCGGCAAGGTGATCTCACAGACACATGAGATGGTGGATCTTGTAATGCGCGGCGGGGCAAGGAAGAGTTATCGCACTGCTGACTTCCTCGGTCTGAATCCATTGAATCTGTCCAGTAACTTCAGGATAAAGGTACCGTTTGGCATAAGTTATGACCTTCAGGAACATGCAACCTCGTTGATTCCCCAGGCATTGTCAGAGTATATTGAGGAAAAGGTGCAAGAGGAAGGATATGCAGAGCACCTGAAGAATCTGCGTGTTGAATTCAAGGAAGCCGGGGCATCTTCCCTTGACCTGGTTGTTATAGCAGATTTTGACGGAGAAATGGCGCCGTTATATAATCGTCTGAAAAGGGCTGTTCAGCGTTGGTGCGTGGAGGCATGCACAATCAACAACTGGGATATCCCGTTCCCTCAGCTTACTGTTCACAAGGCTTAGGTACTTTCCCTAAGTGCCTTAATGCCGTTCAGGTTTGTTCAGGGTAACAAAAGGAGAAGACAAATGTCCGGATTTAAGAAACAGTATTCCTATGGTATTGGGTCTGCCTGTGTTTGCGGGGCGCTGCTGCTTGCCTTATCCTTTCTGGTCATGACTTCCTCTGTTCAGGCGTGGGGACCGGGTGCAGGTGGCCCGCCTGCGGATGCGCCGTGGAAGAATGCACAGAAATTCAAACAGAACCTGGTAAAGAAACTTAACCTTACAGAGGAACAGTCTGCGCTCCATGACAAGATGCATGCAGCCCGCAGGGCATTTATGGAAAAGGCGTGCAGTGAGGATAAGGCCGAGGGATGCAGGCAGAGCAAGCTACGCAAGCGGTTGTTTCACCTGTTCCGGGCGGAACTTGCTGCTGAAAACCCTGATTTTGCCGGTGTAGCAGCAAAGCTCAAGGCTGAGTATCATGGAAAGTACAAGACAGAGTTTGATGCAATGGTAGATTCCAGGGCGGCATTTATGGGCAGTTTGACCCAGGAGCAGAGGGAAAAGCTGCTTGAGCTTCGTCCGCGCAGGGCAATGCAGGGCATTAAGTAAGATTGTTTTTTTTATGTAGTTTTTTTATTGAATCTGGAGGAGAATCAAATGGCAAAGATAGAACGTGCAATATTAAGTGTAACAGACAAGACAGGAATAGCAGAGCTTGCAGCAGCCCTTCATGAGATGGGCGTTGAAGTACTCTCCACCGGCGGGACTGCAAAGGTCATCAGGGATGCCGGGGTGCCTGTAAAGGATGTTTCCGAGCTTACCGGTTTTCCTGAGATGATGGGGGGCAGGGTCAAGACGCTTCATCCCAAGGTTCATGGCGGAATCCTGGCAATCAGGGACGATGCAGAACACAGGAAGGCAATGGAGGATAACGGAATACTGCCCATTGACATGGTAGTGGTTAACCTCTACGCATTTGAGAAGACCGTTGCAAAGGAGGGGGTTACACTTGCCGAAGCCATTGAAAATATCGACATTGGCGGACCCACCATGCTGCGGTCATCAGCAAAGAATTTCCGTTACGTTACCGTTGTGGTTGACCCTGCAGATTACGGAAAGGTCCTTGATGAGATGAAAAATAACAATGGTGAGACCACCCTTGCAACCCGTTTTGAGCTTGCCCGCAAGGTGTTTGCAACAACAGCCGCTTATGATACCGCCATTACACAATATCTGAAGGGTATTGATCCGGCTTCGGTCTCCTAGGTTAAAACTCAACCTATGATCTGCGTACCCATAGCAGAAGCCACCTTTTCTGAAGTACGCCACTGTCTTGAGGAATGCATGGGCAGGGCGGGCATGGCAGAAATCCGGCTGGATTCCTTGAATGAGGAGTGTACAAGTGCCGCATGCGGCGAACTTATTTCAAAAAGCTCCATACCGCTCATCTTCACCTGCAGAAAGGCTGATGAAGGCGGTGCATTCAAGGGAACAGAACAGGAGCGTATCCAGTGCCTGAAGAATGCAGTTGATGCCGGTGCTGAGTTCATAGATATTGAGCTTGAGACAGAAAAAGGGCTTCGTGACGAAGTTGTTGCCAATGCACATAACCGGTGGTGCAGGGTTATAATGTCGTGGCACAATTTCAATGAAACGCCGGCATTACCAATGCTTGAAAAGGTGCTGGACAGACAGGTCGAAGCAGGTGCTGACATTGCAAAGATAGTGACAATGGGCCGGGAGAGTGGAGACATTCCCCGGCTTTTTTCTCTCTATTACAGGGCAGAGAAGGCAGGGATTCCGCTTGTAGCCTTCTGTATGGGAGATGCAGGCAGGATCAGCCGGGTCGCCTGTCTTGCAATGGGGGCATTTCTCTCGTTTGCAAGCCAGGATACAGGTGCCAAAACCGCTCCTGGCCAGATTCCGTTAAGCCGGTTCCGGAGGGTTATGGATTTGATAGAAAAATCTGAATCCTGATCTGAAAGGTTCCCGGAATTAATCCGGGAACCCTTTGTAAAAAATTACCCGTAATTCTTCTTCATAAACTCTTCTATGCGGTCATAGGCCTCATTCAGGACCGCCTCTTCCGGCAAAAAGACAACTCTGAAATGGGGGCTTTTGGGAAGTGAGCCAAAACCGCTTCCATGAACTACAACAACACCTGTATCCCGGATAAGCTTCTTAACGAAGTCCACATCACCGACATCCACCTCTATTTTGGGAAACGCATAGAATGCCCCTGCAGGCTCCTGGCATGATATACCGGGGATTTCGTTGAGGCGCTTTACCGTAAGGTCCCGGCGTGCCCGGAGTTTTTTCCTGGTGTCCTGTATGTGGCTCTGGTCTCCCTCAAGGGCAGCAGGTATGGCAAACTGCTTGGGGTGTGAAGCACAAAGCCTTGCCCGGGCAAGTTTTCTCATTGCCTCTGTGTAATCTTCCACAAGCTCAGGTTCGCCACTTATTATTGACCATCCAATCCTGAATCCCGGTGCAAGATAGCCCTTTGAAAGGCCATTAAAGGTTACTATTGGAAGCTCCTTGTCCAGGGAGGCTATGCTTATGTGCTGTTTACCGTTCAATATCAGTTTGTCATATATCTCGTCACTGAAAATTACCAGGTTGTGCTTGCGCGCAAGTTCGATGATGTCCCTGAGCGCCTCTTCACTGTAAACCGCACCGGTGGGGTTATTGGGGTTGATTATGACTATGGCCTTTGTATTTTCATCAATCTGACTTGCCATGTGGTCAATGTCAGGCTCCCAGTTTTTTGATTCATCAAGCTGGTACGGCCTTGCCTCGCCAATAAGCCTGCTTAAGAGCGCGTCATAAAGCGGGTAGCCCGGAGAAGGAACAAGGACATTTTCCCCCTTGTTCACCAGGGCTGATAGTGCAAAATCAATTGCCTCGCTTGCCCCTGTGGTTATCAGAATTTCATGCGGCGTGATTCCATTTGCCTGGGCCTCTTTCCTGATGGCAGCAACTGCCTCGGGCACGCCCTCTGATGCAGAGTAGCCTGTGTGGTTTTCAAGCATTGCCTGGTATGCGGCATCCTTCAGATGCCTGGGGGTTTCAAAGCCAAAGAGGACCGGGTCACCTATGTTCAGGTAAAGCAGGTCTCCCCCTGCAGATTCACGCTGGTGAGCCACTGCAAGGATGTCCCTGATAGCGTAAGTGATGTGCTCTGTCCTTCTGGATGGACAGATCTTTTTCAGCTCATTCATCTTAATATTCCCGAATAAAAAAATATAAAATTGTTTCTTCCATGCAGCTCCATGAATTCACCCACAGGCGCAAGTTGTCAACCCATTTTTTAATTTTTTACACTACCTTCAGATAAAACACCGTAGTAACTGTTCAGCGTACTTAATGTTAATAAAGGTTGGAAAATGGTCTTGTTTTTCCGTTCCGGAGAACAATTTCTTGTTTTTCTAAGGCTTGCTCCGCCAAAATCGCGAAACTCGCTGGTCCCTCGCTCAGACAGACGCGATTTTTGCGGCTGCGCTTCACCAAGAAAAACTACGAAATTGTTCAAAGTCACTCCAAAACAAGACCATTTACCACGCTGAATAGATACACACCGTACGGTTAAATTATGTACTGTGATGATCCCTTCCAAGAAAAAAATTAAGCCAGGAAGAGGATCGGAAAAGCGCCCAGTTTCGGGGGGGAATATAGGGCCTTTCAAGGAGTGTCTCCAGGTTTGGTATGGCGGCCTTTTCATACAGCCTTACATAGATACATTTCTTTTTATCAGGCCACACCTCGCACCAGCCGTCACTGCTCCCGCCGCATGGTCCATTCAGCATGTATTTGGCACACTGGGACTGGGGACAGAGAAACTCAAGCTGGTCAAGGGTGCAGTCTCCGCAGTGCTGACAACTGTACATCAGGCCCTTGATAAGATACTCCAGGTATGTAAAAACCGGCTCAAACCTGCTCCCGCTTATCCTTCTGGATGCTGCCCTGGCGTAAGGATAAAGTGCCCTGCCAGGAGTAAAAAAGAGGTTATGCATAATATGTTCCAGTTTGCCAGCCAGTGCTGACAGGATGCTGGAACTGTGTTTTTCCCTGGCATAAGGATCTGTCGGGGCCCTGCAAATCTTGTTAAGCCCGGTATCAGGGTCCTTTTCATAAAGGCCAGACTGCCATTCTTCTGGATACAGAAAATCCTTAACATAGCTCTGCCAGTCAGGCAGAATCGCATCTGCCCGTTCAATAACACCTGCAATTTGTGCGTAGCCAAGTCCGGGCCCGCTGATGTGCACTCCCTCATAGCCCATGCCCACCAGGACGGCAATCTGTCGTGAAGCCCGTTCAAGACGTGCGGCAAGCCCGCCGTCAGGCTCCTTTGCCTCATCTTCAATCTGCTGCATAAGGCGAACAGGCATGATGCAGCCAGGTACGATTCCCTTTGCAAGTATGCGCGCAAGGCGCACGTCAGGGATAAGGACCGTGCCAAGAAGGGGGACATTAAGTTTCATTTCGTCAATAAACTGACGCAGTTCATGCTGCCTGCATGCGTCAAAACCCATCTGGCTTACAACATAGGATGCCCCGGCCCTTATCTTCTGGACAAGCTTTGCATACTGGAACAGGAGCTCAGGTTCCTGCCTCTTGAATGGTGATACAACGCAGCCTGTGAAAAACGGGAGCGGTTCAAGGCAGAGTGCCCTGTGGGTGTACTGAAGCCCCTGGCCCAGCTCGGTTATGAACCGAAGTGCCTGAACCGAGTCCAGGTCAAATACCGGCTTGGCAACACCTGAAAATCCCTGCCGGGGGTAATCACCGCTTAACACAAGGAGATTCCTTAAGCCCGTGCGGTCAAGCTCAAAGAGCTGGCTCTCCATTGTATTGCGGTTCTTGTCCTTGCAGGAGAAGTGAATGACGGGCTCAATACCAAGGTCCATTATCTCCCGGCTGAGGGAAACAGGATTCAGTGCAGGGTGACCACCGGCATTGTCTGTTACCGAAAGGGCGCTAAGCAGGTTGTCAGAGGCCGCATCCCTGACAAAATTCATAATCTGGGCAAGTTCACGGCCCCGGGATGCCCGTGCAGGCACAAGCTCAAAGGTTGAAACCGGCTCTCCTGCCCTCACAAAGGTTCCAGGGCCTGTGTCCTGAATGGCCCTGTTCCTTGAAGACATTGCCTTTTTTATTTTTCGTGCAAACGGATTCACTTGGCAGGATTTATTTCATCCTGGATTGAGCGTTTCAAAGGTTGGAAAAAATGATTTTTTCGAATTTAAAAGGAGTTACATCTGTCATACTGTTCAATTTTTTAAACGCTCGATCTAGGTTATTTCTTTCCTCTGAGTTTACGTTTCTCTCCCACCCTGAGGGTAAGTTTCTGGCTGTCCATGTGTTCCAGCAGGGGGATCATGTATTTTCTTGAGATGCCACCTGAAAGTTTCCGAAAATCGTCAATTCCAAGCTCTTCATTCTTTTCAAAGAACTTCAGAACCTTGCTGGTTATGTCCGAGAGTGCATCCGGGTGGTAAAAGAGCTTGTCCCTGAGGCGTACCAGTGTGCCGTCCCGGACCATGAGGTCAAATATCTCACCGGCAGCCTCCATCTCATCCGGCTTTGCAGCCTGCTCAAGCGCCTCCTGTCTTGAGGGGGTGGCAAGGCCGGCTTTCCTGTAAATATCTTCCAGGGCCTGCCTGATCTCTGCCTCCCGCTGGCCAAGTGCAACCTTGTGGGTGGAAAGCCTTATCTCGTCCTGTTCCTGTATGATGCTGCCCTGTTTTACAAGGTGTGAGATAAGGCGGTTTAATATCTTCTGGGCTGCTGCCTGGGTTGATGTCCTTGCCTGCAGGGATGCGGGGAAGATGCGGCTCTTAAGTTCCTCCTTTGAGATGCCTGAAACAAGGGGATTCTCCTGGTGATATTTTTCAAGGAACTGCAGCGCCTTCTGGCAAAGTTCTTCAAAGGCAGAGATGTGAATAATGCGCTCTTCACCTTCCAGGCGGATAATCTTCCTGGAGCCTGAAAGCCTGTCAAGTAGCTTTGTAAGCGCCTTTCCGTACATGCCGCTTCGGATGGATATTTCAACCGGGGCAAGGCCCCTAAGCCCTGCCTGCTTTATGTGAATCTCAACAAGCTCATGAGGCTCGCCCTTGGCAAGGAGCTCCAGCTCCTTCCACATCTCCGGTTTGGTGCGCTTGCGTTTTCTTGGAAGGGGATTAAGAATCCTTCCGCCTCCTATGGTGCGTATGGGAGAGTAGCTTCTTATGACGTAATGGTCCCCTGGAAGCACGGCAACAGGCTCTTCAAGGTGTACCTGGATGCATGTCCTGGTGCCTGGCTCTATCTCGTCTCCAGGCATGAGCACCCGGCCCATGATTTCTGTGGTGCCGGCGTGGAATCTTACAGGCGCACGGTATTTAAGCGGTTTTTCTGCACTTGAAAGGTAGAAGAATTCAAGATCAACCAGGTATGACGGGCGAAGAGAGCCAGATGTTGCCACACAGTCCCCCCGGCGTATTTCAGAGGTGCCTATGCCCTGGATGTTAAGGGCGGTTCGCATGCCGGGATGCGCCTCATTGCTCTCAGCCCCGTGTGTCTGTATGCCCCTGATCCTTGTCTCAAGCCCCCTGGGATAGATTGTCACCTCCTGGCCAACGCTGATCTGGCCTGAAAGTGTGGTGCCTGTGACAACGGTTCCAAACCCCTTTATGGAAAATACCCGGTCAACCGGAAGACGGTAGGGGCCTGCAGGGGCCTTTGGCACAATATTCACAACCAGGGAGTCCAGGGTCTTTCGCAGCCTGTCAATCCCCTCTCCTGTGGTGGATGAAACAGGGATGATGGGGGCATCCTCCAGGAACGTCCCCTGCACAAACTCCCTCACATCATCCTGCACAAGTTCAAGCCACTCTTCATCCACCATGTCAAGCTTGGTGAGCACCACAAGGCCCTTCTGCACACCAAGAAGCTGGCATATCTCCAGATGCTCCCTGGTCTGGGGCATCACCCCCTCATCAGCGGCTATTACAAGGGCCACCAGGTCCATGCCCACAGCCCCTGCCACCATGTTTTTGACAAAACGCTCATGCCCAGGCACATCAACCACGCCCACCTTTCGGCCTGACGGAAGCTCAAGGCTTGCAAACCCAAGCTCAATGGTTATTCCCCGGGCCTTTTCCTCCTTGAGCCGGTCACAGTCAGTACCGGTAAGAGCCTTTACCAGCGTGGTCTTGCCGTGGTCAATATGGCCTGCAGTGCCAAGGATTACAGTTGAGGTATCTTTGTCAGGCTTGGATGTCATGTTCTTAACTTATTTTTGAACCAGGCTCACCAGGGGTTGCAACAGTGGTAAGGTGCAGGCCGTCCTTGTCCTTTGCCACAAGCAGCATGCCATTTGACTCAACTCCCCTGAGTTTTACAGGCTTGAGATTTGCCACCACTATTACCTGTTTGCCGATAAGCTCTTCAGGCTTGAAGTGTTCGGCAATGCCTGCCACAATCTGGCGCTCCTCAGGGCATTTTACAACAAGCCTGAGCAGCCTGTCTGCCTTTGGCACAGGTTCTGCCTCAACTATCTCAGCCAGGCGAAGGTCAACCTTCATAAAGTCGTCAAATGTTATAAGGCCGTCACCTGCCCCTTTGGCCTCCTTTGTATCTGCCATCTTCTTTCCTTTCTCCTTTTTAGCCTTCTTCTGTTTTTTCTGTGTCTGCCCGGTTTCGCTGTCTTTTTTAATGTCAAGCCGCGGGAACAGGGACGGAATGCGCTTTGTCTCAGTGCCTGCCACAAGCCCTCCCCATCTGGCTTCCTCAAGCATAAGCCTGGATTCTGATACCACACCCAGGGCATCCTGAATCTTTTCCGCTGTTTCAGGCATCACAGGTGCAATGAGGATTGAAAATATCCGCTGTGCCTCAAGAAGCGTGTACAGGAGATGGTCAAGCGCACCCTTTTTCTCAGGCTCTTTTGCCATCTGCCACGGGGCAGCCTTGTCAATCACCCTGTTTGCCACGTTAATAACCCGCCAGACCTCCTCAAGTGCCCTGTGCACCTCAAATGCCTCCATGTGCTGTTTCCAGAGCGGAATCATCTCAGGCACAGCTTTCTCCAGTTCATAGGCAGGGGCAGAGCTGTCCTCCGGCGGATTATCCCGAGCCGGCACGGCGCCACCAGCATATTTTTTCACCATTGTCAGGGTCCGGCTCAGGAGGTTGCCCAGATCATTTGCAAGGTCTGCGTTTATCCTGGTGACAAATGACTCATCACTGAAACCTGCATCAAGGCCAAAGGCCATCTCTCGCATCAGGCAGTACCTGGTTGCATCAGTTCCGAATGCATTAACCAGGTCCTGGGGCTTTCTTACATTCCCCAGGCTCTTTGACATCTTCTGGTCCTTCATCTGCCAGTAGCCGTGGACATGGAGCTTCTGAAATGGCTCAACGCCCATTGCCCTGAGCATTGTGGGCCAGTAAATACCGTGGGGCTTGAGTATATCCTTTGCTATGACATGCTCGGCAAAGGGCCAGAATTTGCAGTAGTTTTCCCCGTCCGGGTAATCCAGCCCGGAAAGGTAGTTTATCAGGGCATCAAACCAGACGTAGGTTACAAAATTTTCGTCAAAGGGCAGGGTGACTCCCCAGGTAAGCCTGCTCTTTGGCCTTGAGATGCACAGGTCCTCAAGGGGTTCCTTGAGGAAGGAGAGCACCTCGTTCCTGTAACGCTCAGGGGTGATAAAGTCCGGGTTATTTTTTATGTAATCAATCAGCCAGTCCTGGTAACGGCTCATGAGGAAGAAGTAGTTCTTCTCCCTTATTTTTTCAGGCTCTGTGCCGTGATCAGGGCACTTGCCGTCCACCAGCTCACGCTCTATGTAAAAGCGTTCACAGCCAAAACAGTAAAGCCCTTCATACTCCCTGAATTCGATGTCTCCCCTGTCATAAACATCCTGGAGAATCCTCTGGACAGTGGCAATGTGGTGCTTGTCAGTGGTTCTTATGAAGTTGTCAGGCTGCACATTCAGTATGGGCCATGTGTTTCTGAACATCCCGCTAATAAGATCAGTATATTCAGCCGGAGACATGCCGCGCTTCTGGGCAGCCTGGACTATCTTGTCCCCGTGTTCGTCAGTCCCGGTCTGGAACCGGGTCTCCTGGCCGCACATCCTGTGAAACCTGTTCTGCACATCTGCAACAACAGTGGAGTATGCGTGCCCCAGGTGGGGTTCGGCGTTTACGTAGTAAATGGGTGTGGTTATGTAAAATTTCTTATCCATTGTTATATGGTTCCTGTAACTTGATAGGGTTAAGCCTTTGGCTCAGTACCCCGCTTGCCCTTTCCCTTTTTCCGGTTCCGGCGTTTTTTCTTTGATGGCCCTGCGGTTTTGCGTCCCTTACGTTTTTTTGCAGGCTGCTTCTTGCGTCCCTGTTTTTCTCCATCTTTCTCCCTGGAGGGCTTTGCCTGCTTTTGTGCCTGCCTTGAGCCTGTCTGTTTTTTGTCACCGCCTTCTTCGGGGGATTCTGAGCCTTTGGGGGAATCATCCAGGGCTTTTTGCCTGTCTGCCGGTGCATCAGCCCCTTTTACCTCATGCTTCTGGAGCTTGAAGTCCTCAAGCTCCTTGTTTGAAAACTCCACAATCCCGTGCTCATCAGTGGCAATGGAGACGGTCTTTTTAAGGATGTTTCTTCGAACAACCTTGCCCTCGCCTGATGGAGAATCACAGATATTACCCATTGAGGGAAGGTTTTTGGCATACTCCTTGTAAGTCTCGTATTCAAAGGTGAGACAGCAGAGCAGCCTTCCGCAGAAACCAGAAATTTTGTTCGGGTTAAGGGGAAGGTTCTGGACCTTTGCCATCTTGATCGAAACAGGATCAAAACTTTTAAGAAAGCTGGTACAGCAAAGCACCCTTCCGCAGCTTCCGATGCCTCCGGTCATCTTTGCCTCATGGCGAATGCCTATCTGGCACATCTCCACCCTGGTCCTTAGAGTACGCACAAGGTCTTTCACCAGCTCCCTGAAGTCAACCCGGCCATCTGCAGAGTAGTAGAAGATGATCTTGCTGCCGTCAAACAGGCTCTCCACCCTGACCAGTTTCATCTCAAGCCCCAGGGCCTCGATACGTTCCTGGCACACTGCCCTGGCATTTTTTTCAGCCTCGAGATTCTGGTAGTAGAGCTCAATCTCCCTGGTGGTTGCAAGGCGTTCTATGCGGGGAATATCGCAGCCCTCCGGGATCTGTATGCGCAAGGGGCTTCCTGAGACCTGGCCTACCTCATTGCACTGTTCGCAGGGCACAACAACCCATTCTCCCTCATCAACCTTGAGGCCTCCTGCATCACAGTGCACAGATGGGCGATCGCTCCTGAATCGTACAGGGATCAGGGTTATCTCTTCAGTTCCCCTGGGCCCTGCCTCTTCAACAG
>JALWJV010000257.1 GCA_026996955.1 Deltaproteobacteria bacterium | reverse complement strand
CTTTTAATAATATCGGTAAGATCAGGGAGTAGCCTTAAGCAAATAGAAAAAAGAGGACCGCACCAAAATGATGGGTATGATCCGAAAACTAGGCGCTACTGTTAAGGCTCTACCTTGGTACTATTTGGGTCGAACTACGAACTGAGGCCAGACATAATTCTGCACAAAAATTCTAATGGCCATGTTTCTAGCATCGGGAAACTTGCTACCTCCAAGCGGGTAAAGAAAGTGTACTCTTGGGAAGTCCTATCATTCTTGTCCCAATATTCCATATCACGATAATTTCTAATATGAAAATTGCCTAATTTTTTTGAGCCTCTCTGGCATGCGTGTTGCCACTTATCCTGATAAATCTTTTTTAAATTAACCCCTCACATCAGGAGGAAGACAATATGCGTTCCAGAAAAAATCTAGAAAAACAGAATATTACTCCAAAAGTCGCCAGACACTACACATATTATTCAGGTATTATCGGCGGCATTAATAGGAAAATTTTTTTAGTTAATTATTTTTCAGCACTGTTTTTTATTTTAATCCTCTCTTCTGGTACTGTGCAGAGTGCCAATGCTGCATCCGTAAGGGTAGGTTTTGATGTTACTGCAGAACCGGACATTGCCTCTTACAGAATTTTTTACGGTACTCAAAGCAGCAACTATACAGACTCAATTACTGTCACATCTCCCCAGGCAACTTATGTGGAAGAATCTGTAGATGGTCTTGTTCAGGGCAGAAGATACTACTTTGCAGTAAAGGCAATAGACCTTGCTGGTCAAGAAAGTGATGCCTCAGATGAGGCAAACATAACCATTCCTTACAGTTTTCCGGCAGGAGACCTTACAGCGCATTTCAATAATATCGAATGGCTTGAGACAGGTACCGTTGAGGTGGGCAGCGAATGGACAACTGTGAGCCTGTCAAGGAATTTCGATAACCCTGTTGTGCTTGTAAGTCCGGTGTCAGCAAGAGATGGCGCACCGTGTATTGTACGGGTAGCAAATGTTACGGCTCAGAGCTTTGCCCTCCGAATCCAGGAATGGGATTATCTTGATGGAGAACATCAAGTCGAAAATCTATCTTATATAGTTATTGAGGAAGGGGTTTACCAGATGCCGGATGGGACTATCTGGCAGGCCGGCACCTATGAAGTATCAGGAAACAGGAATTTTACCCAGGTCGCTTTTCCCGCTGCCTTCAATTCTGTACCTCTGGTGTTCCAGACAGTTCAGACCGAAAATGAGACCGATGCTGTTGCTGTCAGGGAAAAGGATATAACAGTAACAGGCTTTGCTGCTGCAATGGAGGAACAGGAGTCTCTCAGTGATGGACATGGAGTGGAGACTGTTGGATACCTGGCAGTGGAGAAAAATGTAGAGGGCGACCATGTAATAGGTGAAGAGATTGCAACACATGAACTCTTTATTCCTTCAGGCATTGAGGACGTCTATCTGAAGCTCGAAGAGGAGCAGTCCAGGGATGAAGAGACAGTCCATACCAGGGAAAACATTGGTTACATGCAGATTGGAGACCTGTTTCTTGCACAGATCCAGACATATAACGGTCCTGACACCTGCACCATGCGTTTTGTAACAGCCGGAAGAGGCACCATTGATGAAAACTGGTTTGAATCCCAGGACTGGATTGAGGTTGGAAGCGTAACCATCGATCATAACTGGAAAACTGTTGTTCTTAAGCGGAATTTCGCCAATCCTGTTGTCATCCTTGGACCGCCTACCAGAAACGGTGGTGACCCATCTGTAATGCGAGTAAGAAATGTTACATCAGACTCCTTTGAGATGAGACTGCAGGAGTGGAACTATAACAACGGCCCCCATGTAACAGAGACTGTCTCCTACATGGTTGTGGAAGCAGGCGTCCATGAACTGCCTGACGGGACCATCTGGGAAGCAGGGCTTTATGAACAGGAGGGAACCGAGGCATGGAAGAGCGTCAGCCTTAACGCAGGCTTTGCCTTCACACCTGTAGTGCTCCAGACAGTACAGACAGTTAATGGGGATCAAGCTGTTACAACCAGGCTTAAATCAATTGGAAGTACAGGTTTCCTTAGTGCTTTTGAGGAAGAGGAAAAGCTTAACGATGGTCATGTGGCAGAGACTGTAGGGTTCCTGGCCCTTCCGCTTACCTCGCCCTGCAAAACAGGAATTGTCTCCATTAACCATAAAATGACACCAGCAGGGGATAATTTGCCATCTCTCATGATTGAGGAAGAAAAGTCCAGGGATCGTGAAACGTGGCACGTGCATGAAAATGTCGGATACCTCGGACTTGGAACTCACTTCTTTGGTCATATCCAGACATATCATGGTGGTGACACGGCTGTACTTCGCAGGAATTAGTCAATTGACTTAATATAAATCAGCATTAATGCCCAAAGCCCCGTTACCACAAAAATCGTGGTATCGGGGCTTTTTTATGCATGACCCTTGTGTTTTAGCAAGTGTCTTGCTAAAAATAGATTTGCGGAAAATAAACCCAGGAGCGATAAAGAATGACTGACAAAGAGCAAAATAATATCCCCCCAGAGAACCATACCGACGAGCCTGAAAAAACACCTGTGCAGGAGATAGTAGATGAAATTCTTGAGGGACTTCCTGAGTGGTTAAGAGAACCTCTTGCACAAAATTTTCGGCAGATTTTTGCTGCCATAGCCTGTGTAATGGTTGCTGTTGCCTTGTGGTCAGGGTACACAGGTTATGTTGAGCGGGGAGAAAATATTGCTTCAGCAAGCCTTGGCACCGCCCTGCATACCCCAGACCCTGAACAGCGCATGGAGCTGCTTGAAAAGGTGGTTAAGGAGCATGGCCGCAGTGATGCCGGGGAACACGCCGTGCTTCTCCTGGGAGCGGCAGCAAGAGACGCAGGAGATCTGGAGCAGGCATCCAGGTATTTTGCCAAGGCACGCTCCCGGTTTTCAAAAGAATCTCCCCTCTATTATTCCGCTGTTATGGGCCTTGGCTATGTGAAAGAAGAGCAGGACAGCCCCGGGGAGGCAAAAGATTTTTTCAAGCAGGCGGCGGACAGCGCTGCAGGCTATGAGACTGTTGCCCTGCTTGACCTTGCCAGGGTATGTGCAGCCTCAGGTGACACCAGCGGGGCGCTGGAAGCGTATGAAAAGTTCATGGCAGCCGCGCCAATGTCGTCGCAGCTTGACTTTGTCCGGTTTGAGATAATGCAGTTATCTGCCAAATCCGGAGATAAAGACAAGTCCAGGCAGGATCAACAACCTAAATCAGCTTCATAATAATAAAGGCGGGCATAAAGCCCGCCTTTATCAAATTCAGGAATCGTTCTATACAGGGATGAAGCAGGTGCTGAACCTGCTAAAGTTTATCCCTGCTATAGTTTATCACCGGGATCGCTCAACTCCCCCATGGGGTAAGAGCCTAACCATTCAAGGAACGTGCACCCCTCCCTGATGGACTCCA
>JALWJV010000256.1 GCA_026996955.1 Deltaproteobacteria bacterium | reverse complement strand
GCATCCATCAGAGCAAGGGTTGCACCACAGACAGATGCCATTGATGATGAACCGTTGGACTCCAACACCTCGGAAACCACCCTGATTGTATAGAGGAAATCCTCAGGAAGCGGGATAACTGCTGCAACAGCCCGCTCAGCCAATGCACCATGACCAATATCCCTCCTTGCAGGGCCTCGCATCATCCTTACTTCGCCAACACTGTAAGGGGTAAAGTTGTAGTGGAGCATGAACGGCTTGTAACGGTCACCAAAGGGGGTATCTATGCGCTGCTCATCATCAGCGCTTCCAAGTGTTGCCACTGCAAGCACCTGTGTCTCGCCCCTTGTAAAGACCGCTGAGCCGTGTGCCCTGGGAAGCTCACCCACAGTGCATGTGATGGGTCTTACATCTGTAAAACCACGTCCATCGAGCCTGCGGCGTTCCTTTACTATCATCTGGCGCATCAAGCGTTTTTCAATATCCTTGATTGCAGCGCCAATCTCCTTCTCCCTGTCAGGGTATGTTTCAGACAGTGACTGGACAAGCTGCTTCTTCACCTCTCTCTTTCTGGTGTTTCGGGCTACCTTTTCAGGAATGGAGATTACCTCTTTTAGAAGCTCTGTTCCCTTTTCCTCCACTGCGGCCACCACTTCGCTGTCAGGTTCAGGGGCCTGCACAGCAAATTTAGGCTTGCCAGCCTTCTCAGCAAGCTCATCCTGAATCTCTATCAGAGGTTTAAGGGCATCCCGGGCAAACAGAATGGCCTCAAGAACCTCTTCTTCAGGCAGGATCGCAGCCCAGCCCTCGACCATGACTATATTCTCACGGGACCCGGCAACCACAATATCAATGTCAGACTGCGAAAGCTGCTCTATGGTTGGATTGGGGATAAATTTGCCGTCAACACGGCCAACCCTCAAACCGGCAATTGGTCCGTCAAAGGGTATGTCGGAAACAGTCAGTGCTGCAGAGGCTGCTGTAATTGCAATTACATCAGGGTCAATGGAGGGATCAACCGAGAGCACTGTAGCAATAATCTGTGTGTCATAAGTGTAGCCGTTGGGAAAACGCGGACGAAGCGGCCTGTCTATGAGTCGAGAAGTGAGCGTCGCCTTCTCACTTGGCCTTCCAATTTCCCGCCTGAAATAGTTTCCGGGAATCTTGCCGGAACCATAAAACATCTCCTGGTAGTCCACCATGAGAGGCAGAAAATCTGCCCCCTCCCTTGGCTCTGCTGATGCCGTGGCTGTTACCAGAACACGGGTGTCACCGCATGACGCAAGAACCGCACCGTTTGCCTGCTTTGCAAGCCTGCCGGTTTCAAAGGATATTGCTGTATCATTCAACCTTGTCTCTAATTTGATCATTAACCAATTTTCCTCTTGTTTACATTCACCCTGATTTTTTCATTACAACCTTTGGGATTGCACATTATTCAGGTGCAACGCACTCAGCCGTCAAAATAACGGGTAGCTGCCTGTCACCATCACAGACTTCGCCTGAGCACAAAAAGCTCAATCAGCACTTGCTGATGACGCATAAGGCAACCATACCGCCTTTAATACAGGATTCTTCTATTTACGAATACCAAGTTCCTTGATAAGGCTTCTGTATCTCTCAACATCCTGGGCCTTGAGGTAGTCAAGAAGCCTGCGCCTCTGTCCAACCAGTTTCAAAAGTCCCCGGCGTGAACCATGATCCTTCTTGTGTACCTTGAAATGATCGGTGAGATACGCTATTCGAGAGCTTAGAAGCGCTATCTGCACCTCTGGAGAACCTGTATCCGTAGGATGGGTCTTGAACTTCTCGATTATCGCTTTTTTGCTTTCAGCATCTAAAACCACTTTTGTGTTCCTCCTTAAAAATTATTGAAAGTATTATTACAAAAATTCAGTTCCATATTTTTTCAGTCTTAAGCCTGCCCCGCCCATCAGGCTCTATCCGTGCAACTGCAACCAGTTCATCCTTGCCCTGGCTGTGTGTTACAAGGCGGACAAGGCCGGTTCGGGGAATATCAGGCAAAAAGGCTTCTAATAAATCCAGAAAATCATCAAACACCATTCCCTGGCCAAGGCGCAAACGCCTTGCCTGGGTATTACTAATTTCCAGTGCCGGAATATGACCAAGGGCTTCATTTACCGGAATCATGAACTCATTAACAGGCATTTCTGAAACAATCTCTTCAAGCCTTTCCAGAGTAAGTGCCTGGTCAACAGAAAGATTGCCGCATCTGATGCGCCTTAATTCTGTCATGTGAGCGCCACACCCCAGTTTTGCTCCAAGATCATGGCAGAGAGAACGCACATATGTGCCACGGGAGCATCTTATGCGGAATTTCACATCAGGCAGCCCGACATCCTCCACTGAAAATTCTTTAACAAAAATCTCTTTTGGCTCCTTGTGCACGATCTTTCCCTGTCGTGCCAGCTTGTAAAGGGGTTTTCCCTGGTGCTTGGCAGCAGAAAAAGGCGGCGGAGACTGAAGCAACTCGCCTGTAAAGCCAGAGGTCTCACTGCGTATATCTGATATTGACATTCCTGAAGGAAGGGGTCTGGTATCCAGAACCTTTCCCACAGCATCATAGGTGTCTGTAACAACACCAAGACGCATAATGCCATGATATTCCTTAAAGCCTTCCATCAGGAATCTGCTTATACGGGTTGCCCTGCCCAGACAGACAACAAGAAGGCCTGTTGCCATTGGATCAAGGGTGCCGGCATGTCCGGCCTTTTTGATGCCAACAATACGGGACACCGCCTTAACAACTCCGAAAGAGCTTATACCCCTGGGCTTGTCAACAAGTATTACCCCCTCAGCAGGGGCATAACCGGTCCGCATTGCCATATCCTGGAGCATCAGCCAGCGGCCTCCTGTGCTGCCATGCTGCTCTTGTGCTCTCTCTGCTCAAAAATGGGCTGCAACATGCCTACAAGCCTTTGACGCCATAAAGGGGCATCCCCTTTGGCCCTGAAACCTGCGGCATGAAAATGACCACCACCGCCAAGGGATTTTGCAACAGCAGCAACATTAAACCATGAGCGGGAACGCAGGCTCACAGAGACAAGTTCGTCGGAAATCTCCTTAATGAAGGCTGAGACCTCCACGCCATCTATGCATCGGGCATAACGCACAAAATCATCACTGTCCTGCACTGAAGCCCCTGCCTGCTCCTGCATGCTGCGAGTTATGTGAAGCATTGCCACTCTGCCCTGCAAATCAAGCGAAAGGGTATCAAGGGCAAGGTTCAGAAGGGCGAGTTTCCGAAACGGCACCCTTTCAAAGATCCTGTCTGAAATATCATAGGGATCAGCGCCCATTTCAACCAGGCGCGCTGCCATATCAAAGGCAAGGGCTGTGGTGTTACTGTGCCTGAAACAGCCGGTATCGGTCAGGATGGCTGTGTAAAAGTTGGTGGCAATCTCAGGTGTTACATTCCATTTAAGCTGGCTTAGCACTGCAAAACAGAGTGCACCTGTTGCAAAGATATCAGGGTCGATGTACTGGACGCAGAAATCATCAGACCTGGCATCAGACTGCTTTTCAGACGTGTCACTGCCTCCACACATATCCTGGCCCAGATGATGGTCAATTACTATGAGCCTGTGGGCTTCATCCACCATACGGGCGCCGTACTCGCCTATCCTGTCAGCCTCACTGCAATCAAGGACCAGCAGTGCGCTGCCCTCTGGAAACGGTAGCGGCGGCGTGTGAACAAGCCTTTCAAAACCTGGAAGAAAAGAAAGATTCCCGGGCGGCTCATCCTGGCAGTAACAGATGACCTCCTTGCCAGCATTCTCAAGGGCTGCGGCCATGCCAAGCATGGAGCCTACGGCATCACCGTCTGGCCGCACGTGACAGGTGAGCACCACCCTCTCACTTTCATCAAGCGCTCCAGCCACGGCCCCAAGCCTTTCAGGATGGCTCAACCTAAACATCTTTCAGGAGCCTCTCAATCTCTTCCTGGGCATCAAGAGACCGGTCCAGCTTGAAGCGGATATTCGGCATCTTTCTTATCTTGAGCCTGCGTCCCAGAAGGGTTTTTACAAAGCCCCTTGCCCGATTAAGACTCTGCATGGTTGACGCCTTCTCCTTTTCAGTGCCCAATACCGAAACCCAGAGCGTTGCAGAGGTAATATCCCGGGTAAGCTCTACCAGCACAAGGGTTACAAAACCCTTTATCCCAGGGTCCTTGAGCTCATTGCTTATGATGGAGGCTACTTCCTCTTTTATGAGGTCTGCCACCCTTGCTGAACGTGGATAATACTCAGGCATAATCTTTAAAAATCATAGACATCAATAGCCGTGCCCCATTCAGTTCCCATGTGAACCAGCTCAATCTCTGAATTGATAATCTCAGCAGGGGTAATTTTATCAACAAAACCCATAACCTTGTCCAGCACCGAGTTTACAAATGAGGCACTGTTGCCAACAGTCACTATTCCGATCTCTGCCTCCTGCAGCACGTCATTAAGGCCTACTTCAGAAACCGATACGTTAAACTTGTTGCGTAGCTGTGCAGCAAGGCTCTTTACCACCTTGCGTTTTCCCTTAAGCGAGCTGTTTCCGGCAAGCCTGAGCCTTATTCTCACTGTGCCAACCACCATATCAACAGGCAGAACTCAGCAATCTGCACCTGCTGCCGCAGGCTGTATCAGCCCTCATCACTTTCCTTCTTGTCTGAAATCGCAGTGCCAAGATCAGGTGCAACTTCTTCCATCTCAAATGCCTGAATTACATCGCCAACCTTGATGTCATTAAACTTGTCAAAGGCAATACCGCACTCATATCCTGCCTGAACTTCCCGGGCATCGTCCTTGAAGCGTTTCAGCGAGGCAATCTTGCCCTTATAGACAACAACATTATCCCTGAGCAGACGTGCCTCGGCATTACGCCTTATTACGCCCTCAGTCACCTTGCAGCCGGCAATGGTTCCAACCCGCGAGATGTGGAATGTCTCGCGCACCTCGGCACGTCCAAGCTCATGTTCACGATAAACAGGCTCAAGCATGCCTACCATTGCAGCCTTGATCTCATCAATGGCATGATAGATTACATCATAGAAACGTATCTCTACGCCTTCCTGTTCTGCCAGCGCCTTAGCCTGGGGAACAGGTTTTACATTAAAGCCAAGCACAATGGCGTTGGATGCAGTTGCAAGGAGCACGTCTGATTCAGTAATTGCTCCAATGCCTCCACGAACGATCTCTATGCGAATCTTGTCAGTGGCAAGCTTCCTGAGAGAATCTGAAATTGCCTCAAGGGAGCCCTGAACATCTGCCTTAAGGACAATATTCAGCACCTTGAGCTTGTCCTCCTCCATCTTCTTGAACATGTTCTCAAGGCTTACAGCAGTGCCCTTGACAAGGTCTGCTTCACGGCTCTTGAGCTGACGGTATTCGGCCACCTCACGCGCCTTCTTCTCATCTTCAAGGACAACAAACTCACTGCCTGGCTCAGGCACTCCGGAAAGCCCCTGTACCTCCACAGGGGTTGCAGGCCCTGCCTCTTTTATCTTGTCGCCGCGGTCATTCATCATGGCCCTTATCTTGCCATGATAAAGCCCTGCAACCATTGCCTCGCCAACACGGAGCGTGCCCTCTTCCACCAGCAGTGTGGCAACAGGGCCTCTTCCCTTGTCAAGGCGGGATTCGATAACATGCCCCCTTGCCCTTCTGGAAGGATCTGCCTTAAGCTCAAGCACCTCTGCCTGGAGCACCATCATGTCAAGCAGTTCATCAATTCCTGTGCCCTGCTTGGCAGAGACATTTACAAAAATTGTATCTCCGCCCCAGTCCTCGGGAACAAGCCCCAGTTCTGCAAGTTCACGCTTGACCCTGTCAGGCTCGGCACCGGGTTTATCTATCTTGTTTACTGCAACAATAATAGGGACATCAGCAGCCCTGGCATGGTCAATTGCCTCCCTTGTCTGAGCCATCACACCATCGTCTGCGGCAACAACCAGCACAACGATGTCAGTTACACTTGCCCCCCTTGCCCTCATGGAGGTAAATGCCTCGTGGCCCGGGGTATCAAGGAATACAACCTCATTTCCGGAATTAAGTTTTACACGATAGGCACCAATGTGCTGGGTAATGCCGCCTGCCTCACGGGCTGCTATATCTGCCCTGCGTATGGCATCAAGGAGCGAGGTCTTTCCATGGTCAACATGGCCCATTACCGTAATGACAGGAGGCCTTGGCTCCTCCTTGCCCCCTTCCCGGTTATCCTCCATCTGGATCAGGTCTTCGGCAACCGCCTTCTTTTCAATTTCATAGCCGAATTCATCTGCAATAAGGGCAGCGGTCTCATAATCAATTGACTGGTTGGCAGTAACCATGACACCAAGTGACATGAGTTTCATGATAATATCGCCAACCTTAACCCCCATCTTCTTTGCCATCTCAACAGGCTGAATAGTTTCATAAATGGCAAACTTGCGTTTTTCTGCCTTGATGGGAGCTGTGCCTGTTGGCTGGCTCTGCTGTTTGGACTTGCCGCCCTTTTTGCCCTTGATTACGCCATCTTCCTCTGCAAGTATGCGGTCAATGGACTTGTGCTTGCCCCAGCGCTGTTTAAGATTCTTCTGACGTTTTCCGCCTCCAAGCTCACTTGCCTGAACAACGCGCTTGCCCTTTTTGCGGCCCTTTCCGCCCTTTGGCATGCCGCCACCAACATCAGGGGCAGGACCGGTGGCAGGAGCACTTGCAGCTGCCGACGGCTTTTTGGCAGCAGGTCCCTTGCGTGGCCGTTCAGGTTTTGCCGGACGCGCCGGTTTTGCAGTCTTGGAAAGGTCAATCTTTACCCTGTCAACAATCTTCACATACTGTTTGGGTGCCTTTTTCTTTTTTGATGCCTTACCCTCTTTTTTCTTTTCAGAAGCAGGGGGCTTCTCAGTTTTTTGTGCTGTCTCTGCCTTTTCTGCCTCTTCTTTAGCACCCTCATCAGACACCGCAGCCTGCGGCTTCTTTTCTTCTGTTGCCTCAACAGGAGATGCCTCATCCTTGCTCTTCTGCTCTGATGTTTTTACCTCCTCCTGTGCCTTTGGCTCAGTTGCAGTTTCAACAGTTTCCTCAGAAACAGCAGTTTCAGGTGATTCGGAAGCGGTCTCTTCCCTGTCTTGAGCCTCTTCCATGACACTGGCTGAAGCAGTCTGCTTTTCCTTCCCGGAATCTTCAGATTCTGCACCTTCGGATTCTGCCTGCACTGCCTGTTCTTCTGACCCTTCTGATTTCTCAGAAGCAACACCGGAAGCCTGCTCTTCGGCACCGGGGGCAGATGCCTCTGCAGTTTCTTCCGTCACAGTTGACGGTGCTTCTTGTTCTGAAGATACTTCCGGGGGCACTTCAGCAGACTGAGGCTTTCCAGAAACGGCCTGGGCCTTGTCCTCTTCAACAGGCGCAGAAGGCTCTGCACCTGTATCCTGCGTCACAGCCTCTTCAGGTTCAGGCGCCTTTTTCTTGATGCGCACCACCTTCTTGATGCGCACCACCTTGTGCCTGCGTCTTACAGGCTTTTTGGCTTTGACTTCCTTCTCTTCCTTTTCCTGCTGGAACTCTGCCTTTAATTTTCGCCTGATCTCCTGGACTTCATAGTCTTCAAGAGTGCTCATATAATTTTTAATGGGAAAGCCCATATCCTTGATACGGCTCTCCATCTCCTTACTGGCAATTCCAAATTCCTTGGCCAGCTCATGGACCCTTATTTTAGCCATTCCTGCAATTAACCCCCGAAACTATTATGCACCATCCCTGCAGGGACAGTGCAGTCCACACCGGAAACCTTTCCGGCAAAGAGAATATTTTTATATATAAATTGATATCTGTGTTCCAAAATTTGCGCGCTGCTTATTGCCTGTACTAAACCCGTAACTGATTTGCCAATACCTTCAAATTACCTGTCTTAAACGCCCTGTTCAGACATCCCCTGTAATTATCAAGTGCATGCTCAAGACATGAACTATCAGGGCAGGCATAAGCTCCCCGCCCTGGCATGGTCTGTTTCTCATCCACCATCACCAGAGCACCGCTGACACATAGCCTTGTCATCTGCTTTTTAAATCGCTTCTGCCTGCACACAATGCATGTACGGATGGGCTTGTGCTTTACCCTGCCTGCCATTCATCAAGTGAGTATCAAGCCGGAACCTTCTGAGTTTCCGGTTCTTCAGAAAGTTCTTCCTGCTCCACATCACTACGGGCTGAAGCAGCCTGCTCATTATTCTTAATTGCGTTTTCTTCCGACTCCTCTTCATCCACCCAGCCTTGACCTGAAATTTCTTCATCATCTTCATCAGGAGAAGACTCTTCATCTATGGCCTCTTGGTCATCCGAATCAACAGGCTCAACTTCTGCATCTTCTTCAGATACAACATCATTTTCTTCTGAAGCATCAACTTCTTCATCAGATGCCTGAACACCATCATCCTGGGATTCGGCCTCAATATCTTCGTCCAAGGCAGTCTCCCAATCAACACCCTTTTCAGCAAGATATGCCCTTGCCGTCTCAACCAAGGCAGCAACGTCATGTCTCAATTCTGCCGGGTCACTCTTGGCAAGTTTGAGTAGGGATGTAATGCCGTTTTTATAGAGCCTGTCCGCAATATTTTCTGTCATGCCCTCAAGCTTAAGCATCTCCACATAATTGGGATCCTGATAATGGGCATATCGCGTCTCGCTCTTGACATCAATCTTCCAGTCAAGGAGTCTGGCTGCAAGTCGTACATTCTGCCCCTGCCTGCCAATGGCAAGGGAAAGCTGGTCATCAGGAACCACCACTTCAAGAGATTCATTTGCCTCGTCAACGATGACCTGGCTGCATTCTGCCGGTGCAAGGGCATTATAAACATACTTGGCAGGGTCAGGGCTCCACGGAATAATATCTATCTTCTCACCTCGAAGTTCCTGCACCACTGCCTGCACCCTGGAACCTCTCATGCCGACACATGCACCCACCGGATCAACATAGGAATCACTGGAGCTTACGGCAATCTTGGCACGGCTTCCGGGTTCACGTGCAACCCCCATAATCTTGACAATCCCGTCTGCTATTTCAGGCACCTCAAGCTCAAAAAGCTTGACCAGAAACTGCGGATGGGTGCGTGAGAGAATAACCTGGGTATCACGGACTCCCTTTCTTACTTCTATTATAATTGCGCGAATCCGGTCTCCCCTGCGGTAACTTTCAGAGGATATCTGCTCGGATGAAGGCAACAATGCCTCTGTCCTGCCAATATTAACTATGACGCCGCCGCGTTCAAAACGCTGAACAATGCCGTTTATAAGCTCGAACTCCCGATCCTTGAACTCTTCGTAAATAAGATCGCGTTCAGCATTTTTCATCTTCTGTATTATGACCTGACGGGCTGACTGGGCAGCAATCCTTCCAAGGTTACTTATATCCATCAAGGTCCCGATGCTGTCACCCAGCTCGGATTCAGGGTCAAGGTCCAGTGCTTCCTCAAGGGAAATCTCGGTCTCAGGGTCTGAAACCTTCTCAACAACATCTCTGTACTGATAGACCTCAACCTCACCGGTATTTTCATTATAAGCCACTTCAAGCTCAAGCCTGACACCATAACGCTTACGCACTGCAGACTTTATGGCCTCCTCCAGGGCATCTATCAGCACCTTGGGCTCAAGCCCCTTCTCCCTGGCAACCTGTTCTATAATTCTCTTGAGATCTGCATCCATACTATTTTCCTTTAAATTATATCCAGACGGGCCCGGGAAATTTCATCAAAAGGTATGACAAATTCGCCATCGGAAGCCTCAACATGCACGCGGCCATCTTCTATTTTTTTAATGATTCCACGGTAACGGCGGCGACCATCTATCATGGTGCGTGTCTTAATGTAAGCCTTTTCTCCAGCAAAACGCCTGAAATCATCTTCTTTTACCAGTGGCCTGTTAATGCCGGGCGAGGAAACTTCCAGATTATATGCCCCGGGAATTGGATCCTTTACGTCAAGCACATCGCTGACAAGCCTGCTTATCTGTGCGCAATCCTCCACACTTACTCCCCCCGCCTTATCAATGGTTATACGAAGGGTCATGCCTGCCTGTGCGCGCAGATACTCCACCTGCACCAGCTCCATTCCGGCATGTAGCACCAGGGGCTCGATTATTTCCCGTAATTTCTGTTCCAATTTTATAGTTCGCCACTTCAATTATTGTGGCCCAAAACACTCTGAATAAACACCTGAACAGCAGGCACAACAACACCGCTCACCAAGCCCCGGCCTCTTGTATGCCCTGGCCAAGGCTGAAACATGGTGCGTAGCCTTAACTGTCGCTGCTTAACTGTTCTAATCAGTTGAATTAACGGCCTGCAAGACAATAAAAAAGTGGGCAACACAGCCCACTCTTCATCAGTAGAGGTCAACAGCAATGCCATTTCAGGCATTCCTGTGCATGATTTGACATCTCCACTAATCGAAGTAAGCCCTGCAGCCCCATTTTCAAACCAAGGGGCACGCAGTTAAAACCTCAAAAAGGGATGGAGCGGGCGACGGGGATCGAACCCGCGACCCCAAGCTTGGGAAGCTTGTACTCTGCCAGCTGAGCTACACCCGCCTTTTCACCCTGACTCACGGCGGCAGCCTGATATACGCCGCCCTTTTCAGAGACTGCCTATATTAAATGATTAAGCCACAAAATGTCAAGAAAAGAAGGAAGCCTCATCAAACAAGCTGTCCCACTCAGGCCCTGTGGCCATCATGAGAGAAAAATAATTCCCAAACACTTCGGAAAAAAATTTCTTCACCATTTCGGTTTCACAAAACAAATACTTTTTGAGCGCAATTAAGCAGATTTTTCACACAAAAATAAATTGGCACACTTTATGCTATATAGTCGTGACAAATGCAAATGAAAAGTTAATAAACTTTTTCAAAAAGGAGATCAGCTTACCATGAAAATGACAATTACAACCCTGACCACAACCCTTTTGTTTATCTTTAGCAGCATTACAGCCTGGGCATACCCAGTGCTCAATGGCACAAATGCAACCTTGGGCACCAACATAACCATATTTGACGGACAGAAAGATACCAGCAAAAATTGGTATACAGGCCAAGGCGTTGGACAGGAAGACGAAGAGACAGAGCCTGCAACCCTCATGAGTCACGTATGGGACCTTGAGGCCATGTTCCTTTACGGCACTAACCTTTCACTGGTAGGGGAATGGGACTTTGTGAACGGACACGGCGGTGCTTCTGGGATTTATGACAGGGATGGAGACGGCAAATACACTTCAGGAGACATATTTATTGATGTGGACGGAGTGAATCATGGTTCTGCTTCTGGCTATGACTATGTTTTTGATGTGGACTGGACAAGTGGTTCATACACACTTTACCAGCTAAACGCCCAGAGTACCTTCCTCAAGACTACTTATAAGCAGTACTCCAATCCTTGGAAGCTTGGTGCCAATGGAACAGCCACAGGAATCACTGGTAACTTTGAAATGGGCCTGTTATCTGAGCAACTTGTGAATGAAAAAGGGCTGCTTGGTGACCCTTACCACTATGTTGTAAGCTTTGATCTCGACCCCATACTCGATATTGAAGGCATTGAAAAGATGGACTTCACCGCACATTTCACCATGGAATGCGGAAACGACGACCTGATGGCTCAGGGCACTGCCCCTGTTCCAGAACCTGCGACAATCGTCCTGATGGGCATTGGACTCCTTGGAATAGCCGGATTTACAAGAAAAAAATTAAATTTGGAAAGGCAAAGCTGATCTTTTCCATTTAATTCCCCACCTCCAACACATATCCCTTCTGATTGTAGCCTGCATATACCGCCATATATGCAGGCTTTTTTGTGCCTAGATTGGGCGTTTCAAAATCTGGAAAAATATTTTTTTAGCGAAATCAAAAGGAGTTATGGCAATTATATCTTTCCAGTTTTGGTATCTATTCAGCGTATTGATGTTATAAGGTTGATAATTGGTCTTGTTTTTCCGTTCCGGAGAATAATTTCTTGTTTTTCTAAGGCTTGCTACGCTAAAATCGCGAAACTCGCTCGTTCCTCGCTCAGACAGACGCGATTTTCTGGCTCCGCTTCGCCAAGAAAAACTACGAAATTCTTCATAGTCACTCCAAAACAAAACCAATTATCACACTGAATAGATACGCTCAAAGTAAAATATTACCATGAAGTGGACAGAAGAAGCTGAGAAAAGAGTTTCAAAAGTACCTTTTTTTGTCAGGAGAAAGGTACGGAAGGCAGTTGAAAAAGAGGCAAAGGCTCAGGGTGCATCAGTGGTTGATGTGCATCATCTTGAGGCGTGCCGCCGTCGTTATATGTCTGACAAGCATCATCAGACACGGGGATTTGAAATTGATCAGTGTTTTGGTGCCGACCAGTGCCCTAAC
This sequence comes from Deltaproteobacteria bacterium, assembly GCA_026996955.1. Lineage (GTDB taxonomy): Bacteria > Desulfobacterota > Dissulfuribacteria > Dissulfuribacterales > QOAL01 > S144-17. The sequence goes on along the minus strand of JALWJV010000256.1, from coordinate 1,587 downwards.
CGTTCGGTTGAATTTGATGGCATCTATGAGCGAATTGAGGCACTGCTGGAAAACAAGAAGCTGGAGGAATTTCTGCTCTCCACAATTAAGGGGCCGGTTAAAATGCATCATGCCTTCAGGGTTTCTGTTTCAGGCTGCCCCAATGCCTGTTCCCGCCCGCAGATTGTTGATTTCGGCCTGATAGGCGGTTCTCTTGTTAAAGTTGTGGATGAAGCTGAATGCACGCAGTGTGAAGTTTGCTACAACGTCTGCAAGGAAAATGCCTTGAGCCCTGACAGCAAGACAGGCCGGCCAGTGCTTGTTGAATCTTCATGCCTTAAATGCGGGGCATGTGCTGAAGGTTGTCCCTCAGGTTCCCTTGTGTCGGAAAAAAAGGGTTTCAGAATCATGCTTGGGGGCAAGTTGGGGCGCCATCCTCAATTTGGGCTGGAGCTTCCAGGTATATGGAATCATGATGAGGCGCTGGATGTGCTCAGCCGGTGCGTGGATCATTTCAAGGAGCATAACCGCGGTGGTGAGCGTTTTGGAGATATACTGAACCGGACCGGCCTGGATTTTCTGGAGCTTAAGATTTAAGAAGTGTTTGATAGCGTTAGCTGGCAGAGACCCCGTTGACTTTTATTCCATTGACATCACCGTTCCAGTTGTACGTTCTCAAACAGGAGTTTGGGAACGAGCGTAAGGAGGTACTGATAGTGGGTATTAAGTCAGCAGCACCTCCTGTTCAAGGCCTATTGAGTGCTGTTCCAGCAGATTGCACACATCTTTTACCTGGGGGTGGGTGCATGCGCGGACAGATGGCAGCAGGTGCCTCTGGGAATGAATCAGTTCGGGTTTGCCATACTGTTTGATAAGGTCTTCAAGGTTTTCCGGGACATAAAGACTGGCGCTTTCCCCCAGGCCATTCCAGAGTCTTATAAACTCCTGAAGCCCTGCCGGATCATAGTCGCCGCAGTGAAGCACAGAGCATTTTGCCATGAGCGGGGATGCCAGCCATTTAATCACCCTGGCAGAGAGCCTGCCTGCAGAGTACAGGACAAGATCGCATGATATGCCGGTTTTTTCAAAGCTCAGGAAAAATTCCAGGTTTTCAGCCACTGCAATCCTGCCGGAAAAACTCCACCTGAAGGGCTCATCAAGGCGAATTGCACACAGCCCTGCGGTTTCGGTCAGTTTAGCCACAGGGAAATTTCCGGAAGGACCTGCCAGAGAAGCGTGATCAAAGCCCCTTAAAAGCACAGGCTCTGCCCAGGTGGCAGCAGCGTTTTTGGAATCCCTCATTGCCAGTATGCCACCGGCCCTTGGCAGGGAATCTGCAAACAGGGCATCTGAATCAAGCCCTGACGGGAAAAGCTTCCGGGAGAACGCCATAAGTGCATCATGGTCACGCACCTTGATACTGCGCCCGCTGCCGGAACGTGTCTCTTCCAGTATTCCTGCCTCAAACAGGGGAGTAAGCGCTCTCCTGGCCTGGCTTCCCAGGGCTGAGGCCGGCAGCGTCCCTGTTTCAAGAAGTGTGGCAAGTTTGCGGGCAAGGGTGCTGGATGAAACTGGGCTGCTATTCATCTGTCTGCCCGTCACCGCCAT
>JALWJV010000255.1:6756-13992 GCA_026996955.1 Deltaproteobacteria bacterium | reverse complement strand
CCAGAGTACCGTATGCCTGCCAGGGTATTGTTATAAACAATGTTGTTGGTTATGACCCCAGAGGCATGATCAAGCCGCATGCCTGCATAGTTTTCAAATATCCTGTTCCGTTTGATGGTGAGATTTACAGGCCCGCTTGAGCGAAGATAGGCCACTGTGGTGGGCGGGTTTGTGGGATCAGGCGGGTTTGTTCCAGACCAGTCCCCGGTGAAAATTCCTGCAGCCCCTGTGTGTCCGTGAATACTGTTGCCGTTTATGGTGGCATTACAGGAGGCAAAGAACGAGATACCAGCCCGTGTGTTGTCATAGATGTCGTTGTCTTCAACTGTGATGGGGCCGGTTACTACATCAATTACTGCGATTCCTGCTTTAGTATTCTGATGGATAGCGTTTCCTCTGATGGTTACCGGCATAGAGGATGACTTGCCTATGTTAGTTGGCAGGAGAGCGTTATTTCGTTCCACGAAAAAGGCAATTCCTGCAAGTCCGTTTTCATAAATTTCATTACTATCACCTATTGTGAGTGCTGAAGCCCCACCAATATTGATACCGGCGCGGCCATTGTGCCTGATGGTGTTGCTGGTGATATGAGGGGGCGTGGTGGTTGTGCCAATGAGCAGAATGCCCGCGCGGCTGTTATCTTCAACAGTGTTGTTGGCAATTACTGTATGGGTTATGTTAAGGAGCCTGATGCCACTGCCCTTGTCTGCCAGGCCATTTTGTCTGATCAGGTTTCCACTTCCTGCATCATTACCGCCTATGACAACCGTGTTTTCAGTATTGTCTGCACCGGCCAGATATATTCCTGCCCTCCCGCATCTTTCGATGGTGTTATTAGTTATGGTTATTGTGCTGTTGTTGACTGTCCCGACCCATTTGCTTGTGATTCCTGCATAATTAAAGTCATGTATGTAATTTCCGCTTATTACAACATCTACCTGACCGTTCAGCCTGATACCTGTCCTTGGACGTAAATCACCCTTTATCTCACAGTTTCTTATTGCCACATTTGAAGCGTTTTCAACAGTGGCAAGGGCGACTCTGGCCATACCTGATCCTGAGCCGTCAAGCACAAAACCATCCAGGGTGCAGTCAGATACGTTTTTGAAGACCACCAGGTTTCGTCCCGGCCTGATGACCGGTTTTTCAGTCTCAGCCGCAATTACGTTAATACCGCTTACCATGGTTATGGTTGAGCGGGGAGGGAATTGTGTCTCGGAGTAGGTGCCTGGATGCACCAATACAGTGTCACCTGAAGAGGCAGCGTTTATTGCATCGTTAATTTTGCAGTAAGGGTCAGACGGTGTGCCGGACCCTGTTGCCGGGCATGTGTCATCATCCACATGAATGTCGGCGGCCATGAGTGATGGTGGGAGCAATAAAAGGAACAGTAAAATGGTCAGGAACTGAAAATGTCTGATGGATAATATGGGGGCCTGTTGCATGAGAAGACGCCTCCTTTGAATAGGGTCGGGGATGAGCGATTGTCGGATTTGTGGCAAATCCGTTTGGGTATCTATTCAGTATGGAGAATTGAACAATAATACTGTAAAAACAGACAGGAAATAGATTAGACTTATGCTTGTACCATGTCAACAAGCAAAAAATGTCACTGCAGTTGCATGGCAATAAGGTGTGTTAGCTGCAGTCCGTCTTTATAATCATCGCGCAAGGGTCACTACAGTTGCAATAATATAGACGCTTGACCATATAGCCAGGGCTGAATAAATGCCTGAGCGTTTCCGGAGCCACGGAAACAGGGCAACAATTGCAAGGGGTATCATTGGGAATATGATGCCTGCTGTAATGGGAGCCATGTGCCGGAGAAGTTCCTGGATACCCAGGAAAAACCACGGTCCTTTTATGAGATGGAGGTTCTGGCCTGGCAGATCAATGGGGGCATGGATCAGAACCCCGGTGATAACAACAGCCGTCAGGGTGTAGAGGAAAATTTTACGTCCAACAATAACCCTTCGGGTGTGATACCATGTGCCAAGTCCCCAGCAGAGGGCTGTGAACAGGATATGGACGGTATAAACACGGTTCAGGCCTTCTGTAGAGGTTGCCATGAGCATACGGTCGAGCATTGAGCCTGCAATGGGCACGTTCAGCAGCAGATGTTCAGCGATTTTACCCGCGGCCTGCCCTGTACCATCAAATCTCAGTACATAGCCTGTGAACAGGGCGTACATGGCAAGGGGAAGCGTAAGGCTTACCACTGTCCAGTGAATGCGTCCCTTCCTATGGCGGCAGAAACGATCCATTGAACCTGTGCATTGCCAGATATGCAGTATAAGTACTAGGAAGAATGCCTGACTTGACCAGAAATGAACTGAACGCCAGAATGCGCCAAAGGGTATTACTGTCTCAATGGCAGTTGCAGAGATAAAGGGTTCGGCAACCTCGTATTGATAAGCTAATAAAAATCCGGAAAGGGCGGATATCAGCAGTGCCGCCGTGGCAATTTCTCCTGTTTTCTCAATACGCATTTTTTTAAAGTGCTTGCCGCGTTAAATCAGCACCACATATCCCTTTCCGTCTTCAGAGGTTTTTACTTCAAACCTGGGCAGGTCCTTTTGGGCCGGGCCTGAGATATATTTTCCGTTCCAGTGAAACATGCTCTGGTGGCACGGGCAAATAAACTGTTTTCTGGTTTCGTCAAAGCTTACTGTACAGCCAAGATGTGTACAGGTACGTGAGACTGCCACAGGGCCTGTTTCAGATGCAAACAGCACAAATTCAGGTTCAATCAAAAAGCTGCCCTTGGGAAGTTTTTCCCTTATCAAAACCTTCCTGGGCGGACGGTAGCGCACAGGCATAATAAAACCAATAACCGGCCAGGCACAAAGGGCAGCAGCTATTGCCATAAGCATCTTTTTGATCAGGGAGCGCCGTGTCATTTTCTGAATATTGAAAAAATAAGGGTGAGAACAATGCTGAGTATTATAGATGTGGCAATGGGGAAGTAAAAGGTAAAGTTTCCCTTTCTAATTACTATGTCACCAGGCAGTCTGCCCAGGAAAGGAAGCTTGGGCAGCAGTATCATGGCAAGGCCTGCCGCTGCCATTAATAAACCTGCAACAACCAGAAATTTGCCAATCTCACCAAAGGGACTCATCTGTTACCCTCCTTGTCTGTCGGAAAGTGACTGTGCAAGCCTCTTTTCTCTCTTTTTATACCGTTCACGTTCACTGAACAGGCATCCGCAGTAAGGCTGCCTGTATATGCCTGAATCAATGGCCATGTCAATCCCTTTTTGCCAGCCTTTCCTGAAGTCATGGTACCAGAATTTTAGGCCATGCCTGTGGGCAATCTCTCTTCCCATATCTGCGATAAGTTCATGACGCTGGTAACGGCTGTATAAAAGCGTGGTGGTAAATGTCTCTATTTCCTGCTTCAAGCTCTGTTGCGCTGTAGCTTCAAGGCGTATCCGGTAACATTCCGGACATCTCTTGTGTACATTACGATTTTCTCCAATGGCTGAGAACCATGAGTCAAGATCATAGCCCTTTTTATCCCATATTACAGGAAGATGGTATTTTTCAGCAACAGTACCCAATGCCTCCACGCGCCGTTCATACTCCCGGAATGGGTGGATATTAGGATTGAAAAAGTATCCCACCGGCCTGATGCCCTCCAGATTCAGGACTTCCATAGGATAAAAGAGGCATGGTCCACAGCAAATATGTATCAGTAAGTTCATGGGTCTGTTGATATGATAATGATGGTGTATGGCTGGCTTGCCAGTGATCTGCTTTGACAATCAGTATAACTATTATATAGTGACCATAACATCAGCCGGGATGATGTCAATCCGTCAGGTAAAAACCGGGAATAGCCGTTTTGCTTTCGGGCAAAAAATCATTCAATGCCTTGACACAAGTAACAAGGGTACTGATATTAAAAACAAGAATGAAGAGAAATTTTTTATGTTGGAACAATACACGGTGAGTAGTATATTTCCGGCATAGGAAGGGGAGTGCGGCCGGAATGTTCTGAGCCAGCATGTTTTATAAATATTTTAAAAGATGAAAGGAGAAAGACCATGGCAGAAATTAAAAAGATTTTGTTCCCTGTAGATTTTACAGCCAGTTCTGAGAAGGTGCTGCCCTATGTGCAGTTGTTTGCTGATAAATTGGGGGCAAAGGTTGCTTTAATTCACGTGGTAAGGGGCGCAGAGGAGTTTGCTGGTTTTGAAATGGGGGCAGCGTGGTATTCTTCTTTTGAAAAAGAGCTCATTGACGGTGCCGAAAAGGCAATGACACGTTTTGTTGAGGAAAATGGGCTTTCCGATGCAGATACTGCTGTGCTTGTTGGTAATGCTGGAGAAGAGATTGTCAAGTATGCAGATGATAATGGAGTGGATATGATCATCATGGGCACTCATGGCAGGAAGGGCCTTGAGAAGATAATGTTCGGCAGTGTTGCTGCCGAGGTGGTCAAGAAGGCAAAATGTCCTGTGCTCACAGTAAATCCGTTTAAACAGTAGTCTGTCTGTTTTAATTATATTTTGTAAGATAAGAGGGATCGGTTCAGCCGATCCCTTTTCATTTCAACTCAACATCATAAGCATTGTCTCAAACCCTTATAACAACCCATCTCAATGCCGATTTTGATGGCATGGCCTCGGCGGTTGCCGCGGCCCTTCTGTATCCCGGTGCATATATTGTGCTGCCCGGTTCCATGGAAAGACCGCTAAGGGAGTTTATCCGGGAGTTTCCTCCATCTTTCCTCCCCATCAAGAAGATAAAGGAGATAGACCAGAGTGAGGTAACTCGCCTGGTGGTGGTGGATACCTGTCAGAAACGCCGCATAGGTTCCCTGGCAAGGTTCCTTCACAGGGATGACGTGGATGTCATTGTATATGACCATCACGTGGCAGATGATGACTGCATAACGCCGGAGGAAGCCAGGATTTTTTTCAGCAGGGCAGGGGCAAATACCACCTTTATGACAGGTCTTATCAGGGAACGGGGTCTCGAGGTTCCACCTGCCCTTGCCACGCTTTTTCTTCTTGGCATACATGAGGACACAGGGTCTTTTACCTACACCTCCACCACTCCGGAAGACCTAGACGCTGCGGCCTGGCTGCTGGAACAGGGGGCAGACCTGGAACAGGTTGCCAGGGTGGTTAACAGCCGGATCACGCCTGAACATGTTTCCCTCCTGAACGACCTCCTTGAGACATGTGTGACCTATAACCTTGGTGGCAACCAGATTGCCATTGCCAAAACATCCTCTGCCCAATATGTAGAGGATTTTTCCGTGCTTGCCCATGAACTCATGGACATGCGCCATTTTCCTGCGCTGTTTGTGATTGTGCTCATGTCAGACCAGGTCCTTATTGTTGGCAGGAGCCGGACAGACAAGGTGGATGTGGGGGCGGTGCTTGGTAACCTTGGTGGGGGCGGGCATGCAATGGCCGCCTCGGTCACCCTCAAGGGTGTTACGCTATCTGAAGCGGAGAACCGCCTGGTGGCTGAGCTGAAAAAGATCTTTGGCCAGGAGCCAAGGGTTAGGGATATCATGTCCAGCCCGGTAATCCATGTATCTCCCGATGCCCCGCTCTACGAAGTGCATGACATGATAAACCGCTACGGCATTTCCGGAATCCCTGTGGTGGAAGATGGCAGGATGAAGGGGCTCATTTCAAGGAGCACGGTTGAAAAGGCCATTTTTCACGGCCTTGCCAGGCTTCCTGTCCGGGAATACATGAGCACGGATTTCCGGGAGGTGTCGCCGGATGCCGGAGTCTCTGAAGTGCAGGATGTTATGGTTGGGCTTAACCAGAGATTTGTGCCTGTATCTGAACGCGGCAGGTTGGTTGGGGTTGTCACCCGAACTGATCTTTTGAGGATGCTTTCAGAAACTCCTGCGCTTCATCCAGCAGGGGCGCTGGAATCCAGGGGACAGACGCGGGATGTATCCTCCCTGCTGAAACAGAGGCTCTCCTCCCAGATCTTTGACCTGTTTACCACTGTCAGTGATGTTGCAGGCGAACTTGATGTCCCGGTTTACGTGGTAGGCGGATTTGTGCGGGATCTTTTAATGCGGCTTCCCAATTTTGATATTGATCTTGTTGTTGAGGGAGACGGGATCGAGTTTGCAAAGAAGCTGGCGTCACGGTTTGGCGCTCGGGTGAAGGAACATAAGAAGTTCCAGACAGCAGTTATCATCTTTCCTGAAGATTTTAAGGTCTCTTCCTCTGTTAAGACCCCCTTCAAGATAGATGTGGCAACTGCCAGGTGGGAATATTACGAATATCCTGCAGCCCTTCCCACAGTAGCCCTTTCTTCCATCAAGCTGGACCTGTTCAGGCGGGATTTTACCATTAATACCCTTGCCATAAGGCTTGATCCCGGGGGCTTTGGCACCCTCATAGATTTTTTCGGAGGACAGCGGGATATACGGGATGGCGTAATACGGGTCCTGCACAGCCTTAGCTTTATTGAAGATCCCACCAGGGTGTTCCGGGCCGTGCGTTTTGAGAAGCGTTACAACTTCACCATTGGCAAACACACCCTTAACCTTATAAAAAATGCGGTTCGCCTGAATGTTTTTGCCAGGGTGTCAGGAAGGAGGCTTGAGAGGGAGCTGCGGCTGATTTTAAGCGAGCAGAATCCCCTGCCGGCAATTGAACGCTGTGCCGGGCTGGATATACTCCGGTTTATTCACCCGGAATTGAAGTTTGATGATGAAAGGCGCAGGATATTTGATACCACCTATGATGTCCTTGCATGGTACAGGCTTTTGTACAGGCCAGAGCCGGTGCGCCAGTGGATGACCTACCTGATGGCCCTGCTTTCCGGGCTTAAATACCATGAGTACATGGAGTGTATAGATCGTCTCTCCTATTCTGAGAATTTGCGGCAAATCCTGGTGGTTCAGCGGGAGAGGGGGCTTTCAGCCCTGTCAAGGCTTGAGAGGCATCCAGAATTGAAACCCGGCGCAGTGCGTGCCCTGCTTGACGGCCTTGCCCCTGAGGTGATTCTGCACCTACTTGCATCTGTGTCCGATGACAGGGCGGGACACTGGCTGTCAAAGTATATTACAACGCTTCAGGATGTTAAGATTGACATTACAGGAAATGACCTTAAAGAGATGGGCATTGCCCCGGGCCCTGTGTACAGGACCATATTTGATGAGGTGTTAAGAGCCAAACTGGATGGCAAGGTTAAAACAAGGCAGGATGAGCTTGACCTGGCTTTGCGCATAGCAAGCCGTGATTACCTAGAT